>JALVAD010000251.1 GCA_027011385.1 Saprospiraceae bacterium
TTGGGAGCTGTTGGATTAGCAGTGATTTTTATATATATTTGGACACGTTGATAATAATATAAATTATGAATATATTAACACTATTAGTAGTAATACCGGCTTTAACGATTTTGGGATTGATTTTCACAAAAGGATACAAGCAAGCTCGACTTCTTTCAGCGGTAGGAATGGGATTGCAATTTGTTGCAACTTTATATTTGGTTTATATGTATTTTCAGGCTAGAGGAGCGGGAAATACCGATGAATTTTTGTTTGAGCAAAACTTGGTTTGGTTCAAATCATTGAATATACACTATCACGTAGCAATAGATGGTATAGGGGTATTGATGATGCTATTGACATCTATCATTACTTTTGCCGGAGTTTTTGCTTCTTGGGAAGTTATGGATTTGGCCAAGGAATTTTATATATTTTTGATTATGCTGGCGATGGGAGTCTTTGGATTTTTTATCGCTCAGGACTTGTTCACAATGTTTGTCTTTTACGAGATAGCTGTGATTCCGATGTATGTATTAATCGGTATATGGGGAACAGGACCAAAAGAATATTCAGCGATGAAACTTACATTGATGTTGATGGGAGGTTCTGCGCTATTGATGGTAGCATTGCTCGGTATTTACTTCAATTCTGAGACAGCTGCCGGATTGCATACTTTTGATATGCAGGAATTGTCAAAAATGCATTTTCCTTTTGCGATTCAAAAATTCTTTTTTCCATTTGCTTTTGTTGGTTTTGGAGTATTGGGAGCTTTGTTTCCTTTTCATACTTGGTCACCTGATGGTCACGCATCAGCACCTACTGCGGTATCAATGCTTCACGCCGGGGTATTGATGAAACTTGGTAGTTACGGTGCATTTAGAGTAGCTATGTATTTGATGCCGGAAGCAGCTGTGTATTTTGCTGACTTTTTCTTGATTTTGACAGGATTTAGTGTTATATACGGAGCATTTGTAGCTGTGAGAAAGACGGATTTGAAATTTATCAATGCGTATTCATCAGTGAGTCACGTTGGATTGATTTTATTTGCTTTGATGATGTTTACCAAGACTGCTTTTACCGGAGCTATACTTCAAATGATATCTCACGGTTTGATGACAGCAATGTTCTTCGGTTTGATTGGGATGATATACGGAAGGACTCATACAAGAGAGATTCATAAAATGGGTGGTTTGATGAAGATATTGCCTGTTATTTCAGCTACATATGTTATTGCCGGATTGGCATCATTGGGGTTGCCTGGATTATCAGGATTTGTGGCCGAAATGAATATATTTGTTGGTGCTTGGGAAAATCCAAATTTGTTGAACAGAGTATTTAGTGTAATTGCCATATCAGCTATAGTAGTTACAGCTGTATATATATTGAGAGTAGTTGGAGTTTTGTTGATGGGGCCGTTGAAGAATCCGGAGCATGCAAATTTGCCAAAAGTAAAATGGTTTGAAAGAGTAGTCATAATATTATTAATGGGTTCAATTGTTGGTATGGGTACTATGCCTTTGTGGATCACAGATACTATTAGAGAAGGATTGGTTCCGATTATGGAGAAATTTGTGCATTAGGGAAGTGAAAGCGTGAAGCGGGCGGGATATACTTGCTAAATGAATAAAGATTAATAAAAGGATTTAAAGATTTAAAAACAAAATAAATGGATTTAAGCAACTTTTTTTCGATAATGAGAGGTGAAATAGTCCTTGCTGCGATAATATTGATATTGTTGTTAGCGGAAATTGCGACCAAGGACAAGGAAAAAGTAATCCATCTGGCGATAGGATTGTTTTTGGTGCATACGGTACTTGGATTTTTTGGAGTAGGTGAGGGAGTACTGTTTGGAGGGATGTTTAAGACGAGTGCTTTGGTGAATATGTTTAAAAATATTCTTAATGTCGGTGTTATGATAGTACTGTTCCAATCAGCAGATTGGGTCAAAAGTAAACTGAAGAAGAATGAGAGGGTTACGGAATTTTATATTTTACTATTTTCTTCGCTTTTGGGTATGTACTATATGATTTCAGCGGGAGATTTCTTGATGTTTTATATAGGTATCGAAATGGCTAGTTTACCGGTAGCAGGATTAGCAGCCTTTGATCTCTATCAAAAAAGATCTGCTGAAGCTGCATTGAAGTATATTTTTCTAGCAGCTATTACTTCAGGTATATCCTTATTAGGTATTTCATTCTTGTATAGTGCATCAGGTACTATTTTCTTTGATGAGTTGAAACCATTTATGACCAATGACAGCTTGATTACTCTAGGATTTTTATTCTTTTTGGTAGGATTATTATTTAAGATATCTATTGTACCATTTCATTTGTGGACAGCGGATGTATATGAAGGAGCGCCCATCGGAGTCACTTCTTATCTTTCTGTTATTTCAAAGGGAGCATCAGCATTTATATTGGTAATTATCCTGTTTACTATGGCAAGACCGATAATGGAGTTATGGAGAGAGGTGATATATATGTTGTCAATATTGACAATGTTCATAGGTAATATTTTTGCATTGAGACAGAAAAATATGAAGAGGTTTTTGGCATTTTCTTCAATCGCGCAAGCGGGATTTATTATTTTAGGTATGTTATCAGGAAGTCAATTAGGTATGTCAGCCGTAGTATTTTTCCTCGCTACCTATATATTTTCCAATCTTGGAGCTTTTGGAGTTGTATATGCAATAGCAAACCAAACAGGTAAAGAGGAAATGGATGATTACAACGGGTTTTACCGTACAAATCCATTATTGAGTGTATTGATGATGCTTGCATTGTTTTCATTGGCAGGTA
>JALVAD010000252.1 GCA_027011385.1 Saprospiraceae bacterium
AGATAATTTTAAGTTATTTTGCGCCCATAAATAGAAGTTGTTTGGTGCTTTTTTATAAAAAACAACTTTACAACATATAAATATATAAAGTTATGTCAGAATTAGATTTTAATAAAAACTTGGAACAATGTACTACAACGCTTAAATCATTTGCTTTTAACCTTACAAAAAATGATGAGGAAGCTGAAGATTTGTTGCAAGATACCGCATATAAAGCTATTGTAAATAGAGATAAATTTAGAGCCGGAACCAATTTCAAAGCATGGTTATTTACAATAATGAAAAATACTTTCATTAATAATTATCGTAGAAAAGTAAGAAGAAATACCGTAATGGATAATACAGATAATAATTTCTTTATCAATTCTTCTAAGTCTATTGTTAATAATGACGCTGACTCAATGATATTGCTTGAGGAACTCAATGGCTTGATAGATACTCTTGACGATAATCTTAGAGAGCCATTTAGAATGCATTTTTACGGATATAAATATCAAGAAATAGCAGATAAAACCAATATACCTCTTGGAACAGTAAAAAGCAGGATTTTTATTGCTAGGAATGAATTAAAAAAACTATTAGCAAAAAATTACATCGAAAGCTTTCCTGAAGAGTATTGCAAAAAGAAATGTGCTTAAAAAAAATAGAAAGCTGTCTTCCCGACAGCTTTTTTTATGCTCCCAAATTTGTATTTTTAGTCGCATATAAAATATCGTTAGCAAACATAAGAATCATATTTCTAAATCAAAGAATCTGGAATCAAATGTTTATAAATGGCAGCTTTTAAAAAACTAAAAATGATTTTGACCATAATCCGGTAGTATATTTTTTTAAGAAGCCATGTTCAATATTAGTAGCATATAGGTGTATTTCAAAATTCTCAGTTATTTTTTTGTTTTACAAAGAAATATAATTACCTTGTGAAAACTAAATGAATTATTATGAAAAACTGTCCAAATTGCAAATCGGAAGTGCCAAAAGAATATGATATATGCTGGAATTGTAACTATGATTTTATAAATAAAAAAATAGTTCAAATAAAAATATTACAAGATGATAAAAAAGAATATAGAAGTATTAATTGTTTGCGGTGTGATGTACCTCTAAAATTCAAAGGTGCTTTCAGATTTCATGAAGGGACAAAATGGGGGATTTTAGGTGATTTGGGGCATTTATTTACAAATAGAGAATCATTTGAACTATACATTTGCCCAGAGTGCAACAAAGTTGAATTCTTTGCTCCATTTATTTAAAATATATAAGTTAAAACATTGGTTGAGCTTTCTCCTTTAAGCAACGCTCAATTTTTGCTTCTTCAGACTAAATCTTATTATGAAAATTAAAACAATTATATATATTTTAGTTATCTTTGGATTAGTCTACTTTTTATCAGAAGTTGTTTCAGGAGTTCTTGATGCTATCAATTCACCTTGTGATACAAGTGTAAAATAAAATTGAGAAATTAAATATTAAAGATAATTGTCCAAAGTATTAGGCAATAATTGAAGTTGCAATAACCAAATTTTTATAAAAAAGATGGGACAAACAAATATGAAGAAAAGAGAATTTTTTGTTTTTATCTTCACACTGTTTTTAAGTCTTGGTGCATTTGCACAAGATGCATTTCATTATACACATTTTGATATGGCTCAAGTCGCTCTTAATCCAGCTTTGTCCGGAGGATTTGATGGAACAGCAAGAATCGGAGGATTACTAAGAGAACAGGACTACGGAATGGGATTCGGGCAATCTGTGACACCGGAGTTTTTTGTGGACGCTCCTCTTATTAGAGGCTTCCGTAAACAGGATTGGGTAGGTATTGGCGTTGCTTTTCTGTATGATGAGCAAAAAATTTCATCTGAGGACGGTAAAAATGAATTGGCAAATAAATTAGCAGTGACCAATTCATTTGGTGGACTATCATACCATTTTGCTTTGGATAAAAAAAGAAAAAATGTTATTGCTATCGGTATTCAGTCAGGAATTTCAAAAGTCCATTTCCTAAACCAACTTATAATACCTGAAAGTATCAAAAATAGTATTGATAATCCGGGAATCCCGATAAATAAGGAAGATCCAGAGCCACCATTTCATAAGAAAAAGTCTAACAGATTGGGGTATACTATTGGAACTGTTTTTACTTCAAAAATATCAAATACTAAAAACTTAAGATTCGGCTTATCGGTTTCAAGTATTGGTTATTTTCAAAGAAAACTAAGATTTACTACCTTTAGCATTTACCAAATGGAATTGACCAATGGATTGATACTTGAGCCAAGAGTATTTTTTCAATATTTGCAATCGTCTTGGGAAGGAAGTGCGCAAATACTTGCAGGGATGAAACTGAAAAAGCCCAAACCAATGACTATTTTTGCAGGATTGGGATACAATCCTGTTAATGGTGCTCAGTTTTTGTTAAGGACAGACTTGGATAAAATAAGATTCTTCTATAGTTTTGATTTTAATCTTAATCCGGACAAGAAGGCAGTTAGTGGAACAACTTCCGCAATGGAATTTGGTGCGTCATATATACTTAAAATCAAAAAAGACTAAAAACATCTCTTACCATTTAACTATATCATATAATAGTATGCCATGCGATAATTAAGTGCATGTACTTCACAAAGTATTTACATCCCGAGATAGGTGAAATTGATAAAAATATCTAATTATTTAATATCTACAGGTAGGTTTTTATAGAAATCAGTACTTTTTCTATATAAAATTCGTATTTATCTTTAATTAATATTATTTTTACGTATGTATTGGTATTAGG
>JALVAD010000253.1 GCA_027011385.1 Saprospiraceae bacterium
ATAGACTACAAAAAATATAATAATTAATTAGGAAAAAGATTTGTAAAACTTTAATTCTATTCAAAATAAGGGGTAATCTTAGGACTCGAAAGCACGACTGAAAGGAGTGATTTGAAGCCGGTTTTAGAATTCAAATTACAATTTAGATATTATTGACACAAGTAAAATCAAAATGGAAAATATAAATAAAGCTTTGTCTTTCCTTGTTTTTATCAAAGCAATTTCCTCTATGAGATATGGGATTCTTAAAGGAAAATAGTACATTAAGAACGATGTACTTGCTAAAATTATATTAATAATATACTCGCCTATGTTTTCTTTGTGCATATCCTTATCTCCCAATAGAGTTCCTGTCCAGAGGATTGTTAATCCAAACCAAGAATATAGAACTAATACTAAGTCATAAAACCACTCGCTTTTTTTTAGATTAAAATATTGAGAATCATCAATTGCCTTTTCAGAAAGTAACGGAATCAATAGTAGTATCTCTTTTATCGAAACAATAAATATCAAAAAAATAAACCAAGTTGGATAAAGACCTTCTTTGATACTAACGTCACTATAACCAAAAGTGTCAAATATAAAAAACATCGAGAAAACTGAAATCCCAAAATGAAAGAACCATAGAGATCCTGCAAGAGCTCCTAAATCTTTTTTATTGTCAATGGCAGCTTTCATTACTAATTTCATCTTTTTTGGAAATGCATAAATCTCCAATAATGAAATTATTATTATAAATGTCCCAAGCCATTTGAATGTATTATTAGTAGTAAATGCTTCAAGTGAAGTTTTTGATACTATTGGAGCTATAAATGTGAAATATATTGCAGCAAGGAGATTAAAGATTAAGCCTCTAAGAGGAAATTTTCCTTCTTGGTATATTATCTTATTTTTCCTCCTATTCAATCTCTTTGCTCTCATAATTCTAAACTAAAATTTCTACAAATTGTAAAAAGCTTTTAATTCACTAAGTTGTGCTCTAGGTTTCAAACTTATTGTTTTTAGTTTCCCACCCTTTGCTTTAAGTTTTATTCCGGCAGTAAGCCATCCTGTGCTGATAGTAAATTTATCTAAAGAGACTATACCATTAACTAGATTTTCGGGAAGAAAACTTTGCATCATTTTATGAAAATCATTAGAAGATATTGTATCGATTTTAGATTCTAAATCCAATAGGAAACTTTCTGAATTTGTATATTCAGTTGTTGTGTATTCATTATTTCCTAAGATTTGTTGACTAAGATCTGGTATAATATAAATATATTCCTTTGTAAAATACATAGCAGCTTTTGTAATTGTGCCTGTAGAAAATCCTTCATTAATAAATGCATTATTGTTAAAGATGTATTCTGATTTTTTCATGATTATAAGATTTTTTCATTTAAAAATAAAACAAAATGTGAAAAAGACGCAAAGAATTTCAAAATACTCTTCAATAATCTTTGCGCCATCGTTTGATTATTAAAAAAACTTCATTATGAGATTATTTATGGTTTAACACATCCTTTTCCGGCATATTTCTTATATCCGACTTTGACAGCATCATCCACTTCTATTTTGTGAAGCCATACATCAGCATCCATTTTAGTGCTTCCGGCTTGAAGAGGCAGACCTAACATTCCTCTTAGTTGGTTGGCACCTGAATTTGACGCTTTAACTGATGCATCCAAAGCTGCTCTGGACATCATTTTTCTTGAAAAATATATTTCTGCCCATTTCTTATTCAATGGAATTTTAACTTCCTTAGAAAAGTTCCCATCTGAATTTTCATTGATTGATTCGGCATAATCTATCATTTCATCTAATTTTAACCCTCCTGAAAATTCTTGGTAGTCGTATGATTTGTGCCCAAAAAACAGATTGTTGGTAAGGAGCAGGTTTTGACATTGTTTGATGTTATTAACGCCGCCAAAATCACCAAAGCCGAATACATTATCCTCTGCAAATACTTCAGTATTGCCATCCATCATAATACTGTTTCCTCCATATGAAGCAAAAGCATCATGCTTCCAATTGAAAAGAATTGTATTGTTCTTTACAAAGAATTTTGGTAATCCGTCATTTCCATGATGCTTGGTTTTCATCATTATCCCTTCTCCTGTATTATTAATAATCAAATTGTTTTCAATGTATGCAACACTATTTTTTCCTATCTGAACATCAAGTGCTCCTTGGGTTGGGGCTGTGTTCATAATAACACAGTTTTTAATTGTCACCTTTGAGTCACTACCGATTAATATTTTTATCCCCGGTGTCTCGGGTGTCGGGTTTTCGCCCTTTTCCATATTAGCTTTGCGAAGAATCATCAATTTTTTAACCGTTTTGAATCTATTTCTTGGACCATTGTCTATAATCAAACCATCCAATACAAATTCTCCTGACATTCTTGGAGCTTTAATACCGATTCTTTCAGTTGTTGCTGCCTTGAGTTCATTGGTTCCTGTCATTATTGTTTTGTATTTTCCCCAAGGATCTCTTGTTGAAAAATCAGGACTATAACCACCAATTATACTAACAGGAACTGAGATTATATCAGAACTTAAACCTGCTTTTCCTATGTAGGTTCCGGCAGCGATATGGATGACATCACCTTTTTTCAATTTCTTAATAAGAGCAGCCAAATCCTTCGCAGGTTTTTCTTTTGATCCTACTCTTCCTCTTCCTTTAGGTGAAACATAGTAATCATTTCCAGCTGTTTTGGCACTAGTTCCATTATTTTTCCCTAAAGAATTACTTGTCTTCTTTGAAATTTTGCTCAATCCCTTTTTTGCA
>JALVAD010000254.1 GCA_027011385.1 Saprospiraceae bacterium
AAATACAATATTTCAAAATTTTTAAAACTCCAATATGAAAAATTTAATACTGACAATTTGTTTTGGGCTTGTATTTTCAATTAATTTTGTTTTGGGACAATCATATCCTATCCAAATACAAGCCTTGGTTCAACATCCTACACCAACGCATCTTTCACAACTGGTCGAACAAAATAATCAACCATTATTGGTATTAATAAACACTAGTACTAAACCAAAGTCAGTAATGCTGTCGGGAACACTGACAAGTAATAATGGTATTTATTCTTATTTTGATTGTAGAAAGAAAAAACCCAGTCATCCTATAAATATACCGGCATTTGGCTCAGTCACCCTTACAGGCGATGATTTGACGGATATTTTTTCAAACTATACTATATTGGATGTCAATTATAAGGGCATAAAACCTGAAGACCTAGCTCAAAATCAACTATTTCCAGAAGGAGTTTATAGAGTTTGTGTCACTGCTTTTGACTATAACAATAATAATCAACTTTCATCTAATCCACCTTCGGGTTGTACCGAACCGATAGTTATCAAAACACCGGAACCACCACATATTACCTATCCATTGAACAATATGAATATTGATTTAGCATATAATAATTTCATTAATTTTAATTGGACTCCGGTAACTTCCGCCAGTATTTTCTTTAATTATAAAATCAGAATATCTAAAGTTCCACAAGGTGTCAACCCTTATGATGCTATCGAAAGTACAAAATTACTATGGTGGGAAGAGGAGGGACTCACTGCATCAAATTATCTTTATGACTCCGGCAAACCGGAATTTGATAACAATACAATATATGCCGTTCAAATTACAGCTTATGACCCGTTGGGTGATGGTTTTATCAAAAATGATGGTAAAAGCGAAATCCATACATTTAGTGTTTCACCTACACCGATGTCACCTCCGGAGTTATTGAATCCAAATGATAATAGTCAGATATCATTGTTTCAAAAAGACATCTTAACTTTTAATTGGTCAATGGTACAAGATATTTACGGAGATTTGAATTATAATATATCATTGGTAAAGGTTTTGAACGGGATGAGTCCTGAGTTTGCGATGAAATCTCAAAACAATATTATCTCAAATGGGGAAAATATCAATTCAAAACAATTTGTTTTGGATTTGAATAAGCATAAATTGGAAGGAAGTACCACCTATGCTTGGCGTGTGCAGGCTTTTGATCCAACCGGAAATATACAAGTTGACAATCAGGGATATTCATCAATTTTTACTTTTAATATTGTCTCTGATCCATTATTACCTGCTCCTATAATCGAATCTCCGGATAATGACGAGCTTGTTTATTTAGACAATCCATTCAGTTTAAATATAGAGTGGTCACATAAAATATCCTCAAAAATCAAAAGTCCCAAATATACAATTCAAATATGGGAAAGCGAATCAAATACAAATCCTCAAGATATTGTCGGAAAGCAACCACCCTATTTTGAAACACAAACATACAATACTTCATATACATATACGCAACCTGAGTTAAGATTAGGATATTACTATATTTTGAGAGTGTCGGCAACAAATGGAATAAATTCATTTGAAAACAATGGGATAAGCGAGCTTGTTGTATTCAGCACTACAGAGTCCTCCGGGGTTGCCGTTATTCCTACTCTCGGAAATTTTGACTGTTCCTCTCCCGGATGTACTGCGGATCTACCAAGTTCGCAAGTTTCTTCAACAACTGCAAAATCCGGCGATATTTTAAGAATAGGCAATTTTTTAATGACCTTGGATGAAGTAAATTGGAATGGCGATAAATTAAATGGAGCAGCCAGGATTCATTCTACGGAATTGATTCCGGTAAATATTAGAGTCGATCTAAATGACATCAGAGTTAATAGCCAAAATGAAGTATTTGAAGGAACAGTAGAAGCAGCAACAAATCAAAATTTTATTCAAGTTGACTGGATAAATGAAGATAAAATGTTTAAACCGGATTGGGATGGAACAGTAAAGCAATTTCTCTCTGATTTAAGTGAATTTGTAACTAATATTGACGAATTCATAGATCCGCAGGTAACTACCGGAATCTCTCTTCCATTGCAGCTCAAATCAAATGAACACTCAATGATGATTACAAAAATCGAATTTACTCCTACCGGTGCTACATACAATCTGATGACATATTCGATTTTATCAGGGTCGGTAGATCAAGATGATCAGCTGTTGATTTTTGGTGCTGAAAATATTTGTTATTCACCTACGATGTATATAGCGAGCTCCGAGCAAGATTCAAAATTGGAACTGTTGAGCAATGAAATAGAGTTTCATCCAAGCGATAAGTACAGATTGAAATTCTTTGGGAAAAATAATCCGAGTGCAACTACCTCTTCTTACGCAACATTTAACTGTGACGGGTTTAATGAATTGGCCTTAGATGGAGTATTTATTTTTGACAAAGATTTGGTAAAACCGGTTAACGAAGAAGGTGAGCCGATTAATACAGGAAACAATGAAGCAGCGGCATTTTTCAATTTCGTTACAACAGACATCAATGATTTTGTAATTTCAATAGATTTTGAACAACAAGAAGGAAGAAATATTGCAGGAATATCAGCTTACAAGTATCTAAAGTTCAGTTCTTTTCCCGATTATACATTTGAAATCGAAAATGCTATATTGGATTTGTCTTCAACAAAAAACGGTTTGGAAATGCAATTCCCCGAAGGTTATCCTAACCAAGGAGACTCTTGGCTCGGCATTTATTTTGAGAATTTGAATATTAGATTTCCAAATTGGATAAGCCAAACCATGGATGACAATAACAAAACAGATGTCGGTATAAGCGTCAACAACTTTATTGTAGATAAGGATGGTCTTACCGGTAAGATTTCAATAGGTAATACCCTTCTCCCTTTTGAAAAAGGTAAAATTTCAGAATGGGATTATTCTATTGAAAATTTTGAAGTAACACTATTTCAAAGTGATTTGCAGAGCGGCTCTATGGATGGTCAAATAAAAATACCTTTTTTCGACAACGCCTTTTCATACACTGCATCTATCAACTTAGATCCTAATGATAATAAACTATTGTATGATTTTATTTTGGAAATAACTGGAGACGGGGATGATTTTGCGGATATTAAGGCTTGGTATTTGGGTGTCGATTTAGAAAGTACAAGTTTGGAATTGAATATTGATGGTGATAATGCATATTTAACAAGCACGTTTGATGGTGATATTGTTTTTGATGATAAGATAAAAGATTTTAAGAACTTTCATCTCGACCCAATACATTTTGAAGGTTTTGAAATCGGATATGGACCAAATGGATTCGATTATACATTGCCGTCAGTAAATTACCAAGGGGACTTAAGAGCAGAATTTATGGGATTTAAATTTAACTTGGATGGTTTTGGATTACAAAAAAAATCGGCACAAATAGCAAAAATTAATATGGATATCAATCTGGAATTAGGAGGTGAAAATCAAGGGATAACCGTTGGAGGCTTACTCAATGTTTTGGGAAAATTTCAAGGCAACGACTTTGATTTCCACGAAGTAGAATTGGACGGATTGGAACTTGGCGCATCAATTGCCGGTGTGGAAATGAATGGCAGATTGTTTACTTATACAAATCATGCAGTCTATGGAGATGGATTTGCGGCTTCTATCGGAGCTAATATTTCAGGATTTGCCAGTGGAGATTTTGATGTAAGGTATGGAAAAAAATATTCAGGATCAAGCAAATATTCTTACTGGTCACTTCACGGAGACATTGGATTTGAGAGTACTCCGATTCCTTTGGTCGAGCCCCTTGTCATTACTTCATTCGGTGGTGGAGTTTATTACAATGTAAATCCTAGCGACAATAAACCGATGAATGATATTTTCGCATTACAGGCAGGTATTGGTATGAGTATTAGACCTAATGCGGAAATGTTTAATGGACAATTTGATTTGACAGCAGTATTCAATACGGGAACCACCGGAATTAGCCTTGAGGAGATAACTCTAAACGGAAACGCTCAAGTATTAAATGAACCCGGGAGTTTATCACAAGCTCCTATCACCCTATCCGGAAATATAACATACAACCATAGCGTTCCTCAATTATCAGCAAATTTGAATTTTGATCTGAATGTTCCAAGCGATATGCCTTTATTGACAGGGAATGGCAACTTTAACTTTTTGTACCATCCTGATCAATGGTATTTGCATCTAGGGACTCCGGATAATATGGTTGGTATCAATTATAAGCCAACTCTTGAAATTTTAGGAAAAACAATAAATCTTGGGGATATTAACATAAATTCGTATTTTGATACCGGAGGCGGAGATTCTTATCATCTTCCTGATTTACCGGCACTTCCTTCCCAGTTAAGTCAAAGCGTACGTAATCTTGTTGATCGTCCGACTGCACAGGGTGGAGCAGGCTTTGTTACAGGCTTTCATACGGGCATTGATTTTGAAGTTAGTAAAAGTGTAGATCTGTGGATTTTTGAACCGACGGTTGGTTTTGAGCTTGAGGCAGGATTAGGAGGAGATATGGCATTGCTCAAAACAAATCAATCTATTTGTAACGGGAGTTCTAATTTTGGTATCAGAAAATGGTATGCAACCGGACAAGGGTATATTTACCTACACGGAAATGCAGGAGCATTGATTAATGATGAATATTATGGTGCGGGGGTAGAAGTTGATGCAGCAGCCACTTTTGGATTACCCAATCCTACAGGCTTTAGTGCTGCTATGGAAATAGCTCTATCATTGGGACCAATTGATTTTGACTATAATACTTCAGTTGTGGTTGGAGAAGTATGTAATATAGATCCTGATGAAATAGATGATGCAGTAGTAAGAAATATTAAACTTTTCAAAAGTAGTTCCATTAAAAATGGTTCAATAATTGACAAATTGGACTGGAGAGATATACGTCCAAATCCAAATATCGAAATGACTTTTTCAAATGGAGAACAAATAGGAGAGAAAAAATATTCTTCCCTGATAAAAGAATTTCATGTTTATGAGCTGTTACCTCAAAATCATAAAATAGCAGTACAAGGACTCAAGATTCAATATATTGGACACGGAAAATACAGAATCAAAGAAAAGAATTATAATACGGTTAAGCTAAAACCGGATACGCAATATGAAATCAGGGCTGAAGTATCATTGATTTACGATCATAATCCTTATGGTGATGAGCAACCCCCTTATGATTATGTGAAAATAGATGGGCACAAAATCGAAGAAGTAATAAGTATCAAATTTAGAACAAAAAGTGTTTCAGATGTAATAGAATCTCCGACAGATTTGTATCCGGAATACAGACAAAGATTTTTTCATCATGATGAAGTAAATATGGGTCATATAAGCTATAATAACCCATATCTACTCAACGGATTTGATATGAATGCAAATAAAGTAGTTGCTCGATTTTATCCTGTTGGTTATGGGGGATATCAACAATCTGATGCATATAAACAACAACATGGTTTTAAATTTTATATCCCCGAGCTTGATCCTTCCAAAATTTATAAACTAGGTTTGTATTTGGTTAAGAAAAGCGGCTCATCGCAAATTCTACATACATTTTATGAATATCATTTTAAAACCAGTAACTATAGTACACTGCAGGAAAAAATGGAGGATTTCTCTGCTCAAATTACAAGTAATGATATGAATTATTCTCCTTATGTGGGCTTTAGTTGTGAAAGTTATTTAATAGAATTCACGGGACTGGAAGGGTTTGATGCTGTAGAATATGATGCCTTAAAACTACAATTTAAAGTGTATCCCGGAGAAGCACAAGGTAGTGCCGGAATGTGGATTTACGGATACAGAAACAAATTGGTCGATGCATATACAGGGGAAATAGCGGTAAATGAATTTTATCCCGAACCTAATACTAGTCTTATCCTTGGACCACTATCCGATACTGAAATTTCTCAAGCCGGATATAACGATAATGGTAGTAGCAATTCAGCAAATGGTTTTGATAATTCTTATTTCGCAGCAGATCCAGGAGATTTTTCTTTTGAAGGCGATTTTGATGTCGATTTTGGAGGAGGAGGGTTTGATACAGGTGATAACACAGGCAGTTTTTATAATATTCCAGCAGTCAAACTCAGAGTTAGGTGGAATGAAAATGAATATGTCGCAGCTATAAGAAAAGAGTTGATACCTTATATGAATGGATTGCCGGATGATATCAGGGCATTGCTTTCTCAGCCGTATATTCCCACTTATAACGGGAGTTATCCAATAAAAGCATTAAATGCCGGCATACCCTATGTGCAGAAAACATTTGAAGTAAATATTACAGACTAGAATTAATCATAGGATACACTTAGGTGTATTATGATAAAAATCTTGGGAGCGCATAGCGGTTAAAAAAAACAGAATTTTTTTTACATCTTTTATTAAGAAAAAATTAATATATATGAAATCTTATTTAATAATAAATATACTTTTATTTGCATCTTTTTGCTTTGGTCAAAATGAGCAAAAAATTGAAAATGAAAAAACAATTGAACCGATTGTTATCAAATACAAAAGGACAACCGAAGGTATAGCATTGAGATTTATACCTGCTAACTATTCAATCTGGAAAGAATCTATTGAAAATGGATTTATTGTTCAAAGAAAACCAATAGGGAAAAACAATATTAAAGGTAATTTCAGTTTGTTGACAAAGACTCCTCTGACTCCTGCTTCTTTGGAAGAAATATCTGACCCCAAAATAAAAAAAATACAAGGAGAGCTTTTGTGGACACCATTGGAAAAATACAATTCATTGGTGAAAACCGGCAATGGGCTCAAAGCGGGACTTGGACTTAAGGAACTGTACAAATATTATATTTTTGCTTCGACGAGAAATCCAAAACTCGCGGACAAATCAGGTATGATATACAATGATAAGACTGCCTCTCCCGATAGTAATTATATATTCCAAATATCTATTCCAAACACGGATTATAAGTCTCAAATATTTTTTTCTAGTGATTATCAAATGCTAAAAGCACCAAAATTGTCAAGTAAACCCGGTGATTCTACAGTGGTTTTGGAGTGGGTAAATTATCAAAAGCATTCACCTTTTGTAGCTTATTATTTGGAGAAATCAGAGGATGGAATAAATTTCAATTCAGTTTATAAAGACCCAATATATGATACCAAAAAAGAGGAATACGACAGCTTATCAATAAAAAATCAGAATAAAATGACGTGGACTGATTCATTGGCAGAAAACGGAAAACCTTATTATTATAGATTGATAGGTCTTGATTTTTTTGGTGAAAAATCAATTCCATCTGATACAATTGAAGTAATCGGTATTGATAAAACTCTACCTGCATTGCCAAACTCATATCATGTAAAAGTTAGGAGCGAGACCAATGACATTCAAGTAGATTGGGAAAAATCAATACTGGAGGATGACTTTTACGGTTTTGTTATTTTCAGATCGGAAGATATAAAAGAGCACTATAAGCCTTTGAATAAAAAACCTCTATCAAGGAAAATAAAGTCTTTTATTGATACAGTAGCTGAGGAAGGAGTGACATATTACTACTCAATTATGGTAATTGATAAATCGGGAAACTATAAATTTACTCCGGTTATGTCAACGGTCATTCCTGATAAGACGCCTCCGTCAGCTCCTACCGGAGTGGAATGGAATATTGACAAACAAGGAGTAGTTAAGTTGAAATGGGCGGCAAATCCCGAGAAAGATGTAAAAGGATATAGAGTGTTTTCTTCTAATCATCCTGATACTGATTTCCTTTCCATTACTCCCAAACCAATACATACAACTTTTTTCCAAGACACTATTACATTGAATAGGCTCAATGAAAAATACTATTACCATATTGTTGCATTCGATGGGTACTACAATCACTCGGAATATTCAGAATTGGTCACTGTGCAAATACCGGATACCGTCAAACCAACTTCTCCAAAGCATCTGAAATATACTAAAACCGGTAATTCTACTATTAATTTGTCTTGGAATAACTCGACCAGTAAAGATGTGATTTCACAAATCATTTATATTAGAAATAAAAACGGTTGGGAAATATTGGATACGATAAATAAAGATAAAAACACATATACTTATAAATCCCAATCTTCAAAAAATGAATACCCGGGTTTTAGAATAGCTGCTATTGATGATGCGCAAAATATATCTAAATTTTCCAATGAAATCTATGTCAAAATTGCTCATAAAAAAGCACCAAAGGTAGTGACAGACCTCGTAGCTTCAGTATTGAAAACAGGAAATATAAAACTTTCTTGGAAATCACCCGAATCCGATTCGAGTTTGAGATATCTTATATTCAGAGCTGAGATTGATAAACCGTTTAAGCTGTATAGATCAACAAAAGCACAGGAATTTATTGACAAAAATATTAATGCTAATAAAAAATACAAGTATCAAATATTGGTTCAAACTCAAGATGGACATAGGTCAAAATCAAGCAAAATCGTTTCAATCAATTAAAAGAATAAAAAATGCTAAAATATATAATCTACATATCAATTTTACTAACTGCGACAATTGGGTATTCGCAAAATTTGAATAATATCAGTACCAAAAAGCCATTTAATTTGAGCGGAAGCATATCTGCCGGTGGCTTTACTTACAATACCAATAGAGCCAAATCCTTTCTTCAACCCTATGGATATTCATTGAATTTGAATGTAAATGCATCATTTTACGGCATAAACATTCCTTTAAATCTTAATTTGAATCAACAAGGTACAAATTTCAACACACCTTTCAATAGATTTGGAATGAGTCCTACATACAAAGGAGTAACTCTCCACTTGGGACATAGAAACTTTTATTGGTCTGAGTTTTTATTGGCAGGAGCAACAGTTTTTGGTGTAGGGTTGGACTTAAAATATCATCAATACAGGCTTGGTATAATAGAAGGAAGCCTTCGCCCGGCTTTAGGACTTCAAAATCCAAATTTCAATGTACCCCAATTCTCAAGGTCAATAGAAGTCATTAGATTTGGAAGTTCTACTGAAGATGAATATTTCTACATAACATTGGCAAGGGGGAAAGATGATATCAATTCACTTCCACAACTCTCAAAAGAACAAACTGCATTGATACAAGCTCAGGAAAATAACGCCTTGTCTGTCAGTTTTAAATCTTCTATTGTGGGCAACAAAGTTTTTGTTACTTTTAAAGGTGCAACAAGTGCATTTACTGAAAATATCAGAAATCCTACTATCCCAACCGACAAAATACCAAAATTCAGATTCGTCACTAAGTTATTTGATCTAAAACCGAGTACACACATTGCTTATGCTCTTAAAGGAACAGCAAATTATACTCATAAAAATTTCAAACTTCAGTTGGTAGCAAGAAAATTATCTCCGGAGTTCAAAACTTTCGGAACAAACTACTTGATTTCCGATATGATTACTTATACGGTAAATCCGCAAATTAATGTTTGGAAAAATAAGCTATCCTTATCAGGAAGTTATGGTATTATGTATAATGATTTGGACAATAGATTAATCAATAAAACCAGTAGGGAGATCGGTTCTGCATCTTTGAGTTTTAATCCATCTCAAACTTTCGGTACTACTATCAACTATTCAAATTACAGTATTTATCAACAGGTAATCAAAGATTCGTTAGCAAATGACTCTATTCTTAAAAATCAAATAAACCATAATGTAAATATTACTCCCAGATTGACTTTTGTTTATCCAAATCAGGTGCACAGTGTATTACTGAATGCAAATTATCAGATATTGGATGACAAAAATGAAGGTTCTAAAAAATATTCTGAAAATAATATTTTTTCACTGGTTGGAAATTACACACTTTCGTTGATAAAAACGGGATATAATTTTACTCTTGGAGTGAGCTATTTGCAGTTCCAATCTTCGCAGTTAAGTACAAATCAAAAAGGGGTAAATTTAGGTATAAGAAAGAGCCTGTTTGACAAAAAGCTCAAAATAAGTATAAGGGCAAACTATTCAAAACTTTTTACAAACGACAAAAAAAACGATCTTTTCACTTTGTCTTCAGGGATAAACTATAGTTTGACCTCCAAGTCCTCAATCAATTTTCAATTTTATCTATTGAATAAAAAATCAAGTCCTAACCCTGTATTAGAATCAAAAACACAACTCAATTACAGATATAGATTTTGATATTTAAGTTTAAGGATGAAAATAACAACTCTCCTCATTCACTATTAAATAAGTTCTCAAGTAATTATTTCTATCCAAAAGAATTTAGAAAATATTCTTTCCTATTATTTGATACATTAATCATATCACCATTTGACATGATTACATACCCTCCAGATCCTTTGAAATACTTTTTAACATATTTTATATTAACAAGAAATGAGCGGTGTATTCTAATAAAGCCAGACCATTTTAATTTATCATCATATTTTTTCAATGACTTACTAGTAAGTATCTTTTTGTCTTTAAGAACAAATTCAGTATAATTATCTTTGGCTTTACAATATAATATATCATCTAGATCAATAAAGTCTATGCTAGAATTATCAGCAATGGCAATTTTTGTCAATACTACACTTGATTGTTTAATTATTTTCTCTAGTAATTTATTCTTAACATAATCTACTGCTTTTATTAATTCATCTATTGAAATAGGCTTTAGTATATAATAGGCTGCATGACTATTAAGTGCTTCTTTGGCATATTTGGCACACAATTTGCTCTTAATGCGCTGATATATTATATTTTATAACTTAAATTTTAATTTTTATGAGAAATTTACAAGATTTTAAAAACCGAATTACCCCCCCCTATTTAGTAATAGGCTAAAATACAATGTGTTGTATATTGCATTATTTGCAATATCAATTATCGCCATGAGTGTTTATATCACAGGATGTGAGAAGGAAACAGAACATGTATTCCATGATTCTGTGTTGGAAAACAGATATGATTCTACTGCAAGTACATCAAATACTTTATTGGAAAATGTTAATTTTGATCAGAACGGGAATATTTTGGTTAATTCCGGCGAAGGACAAATTACAATTGAACACGCAAACATTGAATTTCAAAGAGAAATGTCAATGTTTATTTTTGATTATGCTGATTCTGAATATATTAATAATGCTCAAAACGAATTTGGATTTCCAAATTGGAAATTATCGACTATAGATAGAATAGATAGTTTTTCTAATTATTTAATTTCTGTACCTTTGTTTAAAAACAATGAATTAACTTCTTTTATTTTATAT
>JALVAD010000255.1 GCA_027011385.1 Saprospiraceae bacterium
AATATGTTGATATTATTACAAAATCAAAAATCTATTCAATTCTTGCGGTAAATGATGATAATTTATATTTTCCGGATTGGCTTTTTCCTATTATTAAATATAATCAGTATCAATATATTATTTCTGGTGTTCAATTGGAAGGACTAGAACAGTGGTTAAATAAATCAACATCTACTTTAGAATATAGATGTGTTAAATGTAGATGTATGCCAATAACTCCAATAAATATTACTTCTGATTTATTGAATAGTACTTATGGTTTAAGTATGAAAGGAGGTGGTGGTGGAAGTGGTAGCAGTAGCGGTAATAGTACAGGAAGTGGTAGCGGAACCGGAGAAAATGGTACTGATGGAGAAGATAAAACAAGTAATAAAGCAAAAAAACTAAAAGAATTAGCTTGTATGATGGCTGTTGAAGACTTTATGGCATTAGATGAAGTACAAGATATGATAGATAATAATACATTGGTAGATCCTTGCAATCCAAACAAATCTATAGAGGATATGATTACTGATGCGGTATCAGGTAAATGCAAGGATGGTGTTTTGAATCTAAATACTGTCAATGATTTATTGAAGGATCTTGGAAAAAACGGAGGTGGCAAAATGAATAAAACGGAATCTTTTAGAAACTGTAAAGCACTCAATTGTTTGTTTGATGAATTGTATAATAGTGGTATCACTAATTTTTGTGATCTTCAAAATAATTTTGAAACAGATAATAAAGTTATTGATTTGAAAGTTGGAAATACAAGTCAGTTTACTAAAGGAAGAAAGGCATTTACTGGAGTCGATTCTAAAACCGGTAGAATTACAATATTTTTTAATCCAAATTTATGCGTAGATGATTTTAAGTTTGATCCATCAGATTTTGCATCGGATTTTCTCAGGACAGCTAAAACAATAATACATGAAAGTGTACATGCAGATTTTTGGAGAGAGGTAAGCAATATATTACCTGATGGCAAAACACTTACATCTATCAACCAATCTACATTTAATGAGACATTTCAGGAGTTTATTGATATTGTGTGTACAGAAGGAGATGTTTTAACAGATCAACATGAGGTTATGATCAATTCATGGATTGACAAATTATCTAAAGACTTATGGGAATATAATGGTAAAGTAGGAAACTGGGAAGATTACAAATATTTAGCTTGGTTAGGGTTATATCCTGATGAAGAACATAATGAATGCGTTGAGCCTCTTCTTTCTTTACAGGAATATGCAACCTTAAGAGATAATTACGAACAAAATATTTGGAACAATTCTCAAACTAAATTAAATGAGAAGAAAATTAATGATTGTTTAAAAAACAATTAATATGAAACAAATAATACTAATATTTTTTGTATTGATTTTATCTTCTTGCAATAATAAAAGCAGTGATAAAATAGCGAAAATAACAATGGCGGAAACTAATATGCTAATAACAGAAACTATTGCCAGATACTACTTGTCAGGAAAAAATGATGATAAAACAAAAATATTCCGGGATGAATTAAAAAATGGCGATAAAATAATAAAATCAGAAAGTGATGTGATTGAATTATCCAAATTAGATATTTTTCAAAAACAAAGAGGAGTGGAATTTATAAAAATGGAAGACATTAAACGCCTAAATATTCAATCATATTATAAAATTTCCATTAGGTCTTCATCAGTAGAAACAATAAGTGTTTTCTATAGTCATTATTTTAGCCCTCCAGTGGGTATGATTTTTATAGGGACTCCATATGTTACTTATTGGTATAGATACAAAAAGGAAAATGGAAAGTGGAAATTTAAAGATTTGGAAATAATGGACGGAGAATCTGATTGAACTTTCTAAACATTGAAGTCTACTCCTACAGACTAAACACCCTCACTCTCCCCTTCTCCTTTTAAATGGTATTCGCAAAATAGTATAAACTCAATAAAAGGAGAAGGGGTCGGTTTACCCTATGAAATTCGTAATAACGAATATTTCATTAGGGGGGTTGAGGTTAGAATGGAAAAACTAAAACCTCTTCAACCCCTTGCGAAACTCTACCGTTTTTCTTATGTTTTCATAGTATATTTTTGCTTCTTTGTGACTTAGGGTTTGAGCTCCGTCAGAAAATGCTATTTGGGGTGTTTGGTGCACTTCTGTAATCACGGCATCTCCTCCTGCGATCACTCCTGCAAGCGATACAGGCTCTACAAATTCCCGTATTCCTACTCCGTGAGAAGCATCGATGATCACGGGGAGATGTGATTTTTTCTTCAATAGAGGAATACTATTTATATCAAAGGTGTTTCTGTAGGCTGTCTCGTATGTTCTGATACCTCTTTCACATAGCATGATATCTTCATTGCCATTTGAGAATATATATTCGGCACTAGCCAATAGTTCGTCTATTGTCCCGGAGAGTGCTCTTTTTAGCATCACAGGTTTGTCTAATTTGCCCAAGGCATCCAAAAGATTAAAGTTTTGTGAGTTTCTGGCTCCTACTTGAAAGATATCTATATAGTCGTACATACCATCTATTTGGTCTGTCATCATCACTTCTGTAATAATTTTTATTCCTTTTGCGTTACAATGTTTATAAAATATTTTCAAGCCTTCCAGTCCAAGACCCCTAAATGCATAAGGGGAGCTTCTGGGTTTATATACGCCTCCCCTCATTATTTTGATATTATTATCGAGAAGATGTTGTACAGTGGTCTCTATCTGTTCTTCGGATTCGATTGAGCAAGGGCCGGCCATGATTTGGAAATGTCCGCCTCCTATTTTCACATCATCTCCAAGGTCTATGATAGTCTCTTGAGTTTTCCATTTGCGGGAAACAAGTTTAGCAGAACTGGTAACTCTGTGTATATCATCGACCCCTTCTAGTACTCCAATACTTCTGATATCAATTTCATTCTTTCCGACTCCAATGATATAGTCAGCATATTGCGTTGATACGATATTGGATTTGTAGGCTATATTGTCAAGTTTTTCAGTTATATTGTTAATCAATTCTTGATTGATATTTTTTTTCAGTTTTATTATCATTTTAGTATATTTTGTGCAAATTCCATTGCGGTTCTTTCAATATCTTTACTGCCTTTGAGTGCTTTTATAAATGCGGAACCAATAATCGCCCCGTCTGAGTATTTATTGGCAATTCTGAATGTTTGCTTATCTGAAATCCCGAAGCCTATTACCATAGGATTATTTAGATTTAATTTATTGATTCGCTTGAAATAGTCGATTTGACTATCCGAAAAACCATTGGTCTTACCTGTGGTAGATGAAGTTGATACTACATAGACAAATCCCGAACTCAACTCATCGAGCATCTTGATTCTTTCATCTGAAGTAGTAGGGGTTATTAGAAATGATAAGCCCAAATCGTATTTATCAAAAATCGGTTTGTATTTGTTTTTATAGACTTCCGGTGGCATATCCGGTATGATTAATCCATCAATACCGCTATCGACACATTTATCCAAAAAAGTATCAATTCCAATTCTTAATACCTGATTGAAATATCCCATAAACAACAAAGGGATTACAACTTTTTGTCTTACGGCTTTAGCCTGATTAAAATATTGGTCAAAATCAATTCCGTTTTTAAGGGCAATACTGCTGCTGTATTGAATGGTTTCACCATCTGCCAATGGATCTGAATAAGGCATACCAAGCTCCAAAAAATCTACGCCTGCCTCAGCTAATTTTTCCGCCAAAACCGGCATAGAATCTATTTCAGGATAACCCGTAGTTAGATAAATACTCAGTATTTCCTTTTTATTTTCGTTAAATAAATTGTTTATTCTTTCTTTTCCCATAGTTTCATTTTTTCTAAAATTTGATGTGTTTTCCTGCAGACACTAAATATGCTTTCATATCTTTATCTCCTCTTCCTGACAGATTCACAACAGTCACTTCTTCAGGTTTAAAATCAATTTTTTCCAATGCTGCCAATGCATGTGCTGATTCAAGAGCGGGAATAATTCCCTCCAGTCTTGTCAATAGTAAGCCGGCTTTGATTGCTTCCTCATCTGTAGCATTCAGTACCTTTGACCTTCCGGATTCAATCAGATGTGCGTGCAATGGTCCAATCCCCGGATAATCCAATCCGGCCGAAATAGAATAAGGTTCGATTATTTGCCCGTCTTTGTCTTGCATCAATTTGGTCATGCTTCCGTGTATCACGCCATCTGAACCCAATACACTTGTCGCTGCGGATTCACCTGAGTTTATTCCCAAGCCTGCTGCTTCCACGGATACCAAATCTACTTTTTCGTCATCCAAATAGTGATAATACGCTCCTGCTGCATTGCTACCTCCACCTATACAAGCGATGATTCTATCGGGATAATCCCTATTTTCTTTATCTATTAGTTGTTTTTTTATTTCTTCGCTTATCACGGATTGAAACAAAGCGACCATATCGGGATACGGATGTGGACCGACTACCGAACCAATCAGATAATAAGTATCCTTTGGGTTGTTTATCCAATCTCTAATCGCTTCATTTGTCGCATCTTTCAGAGTCTTGCTACCTGATTTCGCCGGTCTCACTTCTGCTCCCAGCATTTTCATTTTTGACACATTAGGAGCTTGTCTTGCGATATCTATTTCTCCCATATATACGACACATTGCAAATCCATCAATGCGCAAACTGTCGCGGTTGCTACACCGTGTTGACCAGCACCTGTTTCAGCGATTATTCTGGTTTTCCCCAATCTTTTTGCCAATAGTATTTGTCCTATTGTATTATTGATTTTGTGCGCACCCGTATGGTTCAAATCTTCTCTTTTGAGATAAATTTTAGTATTGTACTTTTCGGATAGTCTTTTTGCAAAATACAGGGGTGATGGTCTTCCTACATAATCTCTCAATAATGCCCTGAATTCCTTTTGAAATGAGTCGCTATTTATTATTTTTAAATAATTATCCTCCAATTCTTCCACATTGGAATGGAGTAATTCAGGAATAAAAGCTCCCCCGTATTTTCCGTAAAAACCTAATTTGTCAACTTCGTATTGCATCTATAAATCTTTTTATTAATTCTATATTTTTAATTCCCGGAGCGGTTTCAAAACCGCTATTGATATCAAATCCTATGCATTGCGGATGGTAAAAGTCCTTTAGTTTTTTCGAATGATTAATACCGATTCCTCCACTTAATAGAAACTGCTTTTCCAACTGATATTCTTGCATCTTTTCCCAATTAAAAACAATTCCGTTTCCACCGGGGTTTTCGCCTTTTGCATCAAATATAAAAAAGTTTGTCACCGGTAAATATTCTTTGCAGATATCAAAATCAAATTCATTATCAACTCTAAAAGCCTTGATTACCATTATGTCTTCTTGTTTAAAATCA
The DNA here is from genome assembly GCA_027011385.1 of Saprospiraceae bacterium. Lineage (GTDB taxonomy): Bacteria > Bacteroidota > Bacteroidia > Chitinophagales > Saprospiraceae > JADJGA01. The sequence continues at coordinate 5,340 of JALVAD010000255.1, forward strand.
GAACAAAAATCCGGCGATTCATTTCCGTGCAATTGGATGAAATCGAGTTTAAAATCATTGATTTTGGACATTATGTATTTGTAATCACTATCGACAAAAACCCCTGTTTTATTGATTCCGGCAAAATCCAAATCTCCCGGGTATTTATCGATGTATCGAGATGATTTTTCATAAAAGATAAAGCCCATGAAGTCAATATCCAAAGAAGACAATTCCCTGATATTTTCCGGATATTTCATTCCACAAACTTTTATTTTCATCCTTTCTCTTTTCATCATTAATATCTATTTTTTTAATGAATCTATCAATGTTTTGCAAGCCTCATGAGGTCTTGGTGCTTTCATAAATCTTTCTCCTATTAAAAATCCATGATACCCATATTCTTTCAATTCCAAAATGTCATTTGCGCTACTTATGCCGCTTTCGGATATTCTCAACATATCATCAGGCAGCGATTGAGCTATAGATTTTGAATTTTCGATTGAGACTTCAAATGTTTTAAGGTTTCTGTTGTTTACCCCTACGATATCTATATTATCATTGATTTTACTAATCTGATTTGTGTTGTGCAATTCCAATAAAACCTCCAAACCTAATCTTTTAGCAGTTGATGAAAGCTGCAAAATTTGGTCTTTTGTCAATACTTCTGCTATCAATAAAATAATATCTGCTCCGATGCTTTTCGCTTCATAGATCTGATAGTCATCAAAAATAAAATCCTTTCTTAATATCGGACAAAAATTGTATTTTCTAGCTTTAGTAAGATCTTCATTTTTGCCTCCGAAAAAATGCTCGTCGGTCAATACTGATAAAGCGCTTGCCCCGGCTTGCATATAGCCTAAAGTGACATCTTCAACATCGGCATATTTATTTATATCTCCTTTTGAAGGTGACTTCTTTTTGAATTCTGCGATTATGCCTGAAGCATTTTCTCTAAGCAGGTATTCTCTCATCGATACTACCGGAGTATTGAAGTAAATACTTTTTTCCAATAGCTTTATAGGTATTAATTCTTTTCTTTCTTCAATTACCGGCTTTTTATAATCTATTATTTTCTTTAGGATATCCATTTTATTTTATTTTTTTATGAAGCTGCCTATAGTCTCCCATATGATTTTCAAATCATAATTATTTGTATTGTATATTATTTAACTATTAAAACCAAAGCTTTAAGTGCATTTCCTCCCAACAAAGACTCTTTAGCCTCTTCAAAACATTCTGCGTATGCTTTTTTATTCATCACTTTTATAGCCATTGCAGCGTTGGCACATACGACATTATTTTGTGCTTTTGTACCATTACCCTTCAGTATGTTTTTGAAGATTTCTGCTGCTTCATCAATTGTATTGCCTCCGTGAATTTGTTCTTGTGTTATCATTTGTAATCCCAAATCACTTGGAGCAAACAAATGCTCTCCATCATTGTCTCTCACAATAAAATCACCTGTCAATGATATCTCGTCATAGCCATCTAACCCGTAAATTATTGCATATCTTTTATTTTTTTCCTTTTGAAAAAGATATTGGTACAATCTTCCGAGTTCCAAGCTAAATACTCCGGTGAATTGGTTATTTGGAAATGAAGGATTGACAATCGGACCAAGCATATTGAAAAAAGTCTTCATACCCAATTCTTTTCGTATCGGTCCCACTGCTGCCATTGCAGGGTGGAATTTTGGGGCATGTAGAAAAGTGATATTTGCATCTCGCAATTGATCTTTTAGTGTGTTTTCATCATTAGTAAAATTGTAGCCCATAGCTTCTAGAACATTGGAAGAACCACTTATTGAAGATACTCCGTAATTGCCGTGTTTTGCCACCTTATACCCTGCACCTGCGACTATAAATGAGGCCAAAGTGGAAATATTGAATGTGTTTTTGCCATCTCCTCCCGTGCCACACATATCTACTGTGTCAAATTCTGAAAAATCTACTTTTATACACAATTCCAGTAAAGCTTCTCGAAACCCCTGCAACTCATCTACACTAATCGGTCTCATTTGATATACCGCCATAAAAGCCATAACCTGAGCATTGGTAAATTCCTTAGAGGATATTCTTACGAGTAGATCCTTTGCCTCTTCATTGGTCAATTTTACATGTTTAAATAATTTTTCTAATATCTTTTTCATTATAAATATCTTATTTTTTTAGAAAGTTTTCAATCATCTTTTTCCCATCATCGGTCATAATACTTTCAGGATGGAACTGTACACCCCAAACATCGTATTTTTTATGTTTGATTGACATAATATTATCATTTTCTGCGATGGCAGTAACCTTAAAATCCTTTCCCAAAGTAGCAGGATCTATAACCCAAGAATGATATCTACCTACCTGTGGATCTATATCTAAGTCGCGATAAATTAAATCCTCGTTATCCAAAACTTTTATCTCTGTTTTTACCCCGTGATAAACCCTCTCCAAATTGGAAAGACTTGCTCCAAAAGCCATTCCTATCGCTTGATGACCGAGGCAAACACCCAATATTTTTTTCTTTGCCGCATATTGTTTTATGAGGTCGATCAATATACCTGCACCTTGAGGTAATCCTGGACCGGGTGAGAGAATTATAGTTTCAAAATCATCTACATCCTCAATTGGTATTTCGTCATTCCTTTTGACAGTTACTTCAGTTCCCGTTATTTCCTCTACATATTGAACCAAATTGTAGGTAAAGGAGTCGTAGTTGTCTAAAATTAGTATTTTTCCCATTCGATTTATAACTTATGTCTATTGAATTTATTTAGTATTTTTTTGTACACGTTTTTTTAATATTTTTCTGCTAGTTCCATCGCTTTACGCAATGCACCCAATTTATTATCTACTTCCTTAAGTTCTGTTTGTGGAACGGAATCCACAACTATGCCTGCACCCGCTTGATATTGCAATTTTCCATTCTGACTGAGAAAAGATCTTATAGTTATAGCAGTATTGATATCTCCAGTTAAACTCAAAATCCCGATTGTGCCACCGTAAAAGCTTCGGTCAAATCTTTCATCTTTATTTATCAGTTCAAGTGCTCGATATTTTGGAGCACCACTCAATGTACCTGCCGGATAAGTAGAAGCAAAAATATCTATTGCTTCTTCCTTGTTCTGTATCTCGCCTGTAACCTCAGATACGATATGGAGTACATGGCTAAAATGCTGCACTTCTTTATATTTTTCGACCTTGACATCAATGCAGTTTCTACTTAGATCGTTTCTTGCCAAATCTACAAGCATGGTGTGCTCTGCATTTTCTTTAGGGTCTTCGCTAAGTTTTGTTGCCAAAATTTCGTCTTCTGTTTCTATTCCGGTTTTTTTGTATGTTCCGGCTATCGGATTAAGAGTGGCTTTCCCTCTTGCGATGACCAATTGGCTTTCGGGAGAAGAACCGAATAATTTGAAGTCTCCATAATCAAAGTAAAACAAATAGGGAGAAGGATTGATAGAACGGAGCGCTCTATAAACATTGAATTCGTCTCCTTGAAAATTTTGCTTGAATCTTCGTGAAAATACTATCTGAAATACCTCCCCAAGTTTACAATACTTCTTTCCTTTCTCGACCAATTTTAAAAATTCTTCATCTTCAATCATGGATTTTTCCTCACCGGATAATTCAAATTTATATTCGGGTAGCCTCTGCGAAAAAATCAAATTTTCTATTTGACTAAGATTTGCTTTTTCTCCCTCTTTTACATTTTGCACAATGATTAGCTCATCATTGAAGTGATTGATAGCGATAATGTATTTGTAAAATCCATAATACATTTCAGGTAAATTATCTGCTTTTTGATTTTTGACAAAATTGAAATTATCGAAGTACTTGACTGCTTCAAATCCGGTAAACCCATACAGACCATTGAACTGTTCTGTCAGTTCTTCTTGCTCTACTTCAATCGATGAAATAAACTCTTTTAGCATCGCTTTTAGATTAACGGACTTGTCGATTTGCTTGGATTTTTCATCGATAATCAAACTATTTTCCTTGACAATAAAAGTCGAGTGGGGTTCCAATACGATGAATGTATAGCTGTTTCTGTTGCTATTATAATCGGAACTCTCTAACAATAATGCCTGCGAAAATTCATCTCGCATTTTCAGAAATACTCCTACAGGTGTCAATGTATCCGAAGAGTATCTTTTATATACAGCTTTATATTTTTTCTTCATTTGCTAAGTGTTTTTTATGGGTTTTAATACAAAAAAAGCTTACCGGGAATTCCGATAAGCTTTTTTTTAATACAATATGATGCTCATCCTACCCGGTCAACGAATAAGTATGAAGCCACCAATATTTTGTATTTTTAAACATATTTAAAACATTTGTATGTACGAAGATAGAACAAATTATTTTTATTCCAAAAAAAATATAATATTATTTGTCTAATTCCTATTTTATTAATGTGCTAAGCAAATTAAGAATTTATTCTAAAGAAGAAGAAGTCTTTATTTCTTGCTCTATAATTTATAGTATGTAATAATCGTTAATTTTGGCTAAATCATCTCATGATAAGCAATTGTCTTTCACTTCGCTTTTCCTTTTGTAATAAAATGCTTATATTCGCAGTATGGGACATAAATTGAATAATCCACATGATAAATTTTTCAAATCTTTTATTCATATAAAAGAGAATGCTGTTGATTTTCTAAAGACGTTTTTACCGAAAAATCTAGTAATTAATATCGATTTCGCTACATTGACTAGCGAAAATACTAGTTTTGTAAACGATTCTTTGAATGAAGTCTTTTCAGATGCTATTTTCAAATGCAAAATTAAAGACCATAACAAGGAAATATTCATAACTATTCTCATTGAGCATAAAAGTTATCCGGACAAATACATTTCTGTTCAATTGCTAAATTATCTGTCAAATGCATATCTGTCTCAACTGAAAAAATCAAATAAACTTGAACTTATTGTGCCGTTTATTTATTACCATGGCAAAGAAAACTGGACTTACAGGTCTGTAATTGACATTATTGAAGATGTACCTGATTATCTCAAAGGTTATGCACCGGATTTTAATACTGTTTTTGTTGATCTAAACCAAATGACCGAAAATGAGCTAAAAAAGGTAAACAATCTAATGTTGCTTTCGGCTCTGTATATGCAAAGATACAGTTTCAATGAAAATATATTGATTTCTAAGTTTACTGAAATCTTTACTTTTTTAAAAGATCCGGAAAACTATGATGGGAACTTTATCAGAAATATTTTTGTTTATTTTAATGAACTGATTGAAATTGATATTAAACAACTTCGCAACATTATTGATTCATTGCCACAAAACACAAAAAAGGAAATTATGACTACATATCAATTAATAAAACAAGAAGGCAGAAAAGAAGGTTTAGAAAAAGGACTAGAGAAAGGACTTGAGAAAGGACTTGAGAAAGGAGTAATCAACCTTTTTAAAAGAAAATTCGACCTCGTTCAAATTAGCGATATTATGGAAATTCCGGTAGAGAAGGTCAAAGATATTTTGAAAAGTGATGGGATGAAGTGATATCTAAATTTAATTTTTTTCGATTCAATAATATTATTCAGCTATTTCACAACCGTCATAAGTGACTTTTCCGTTTTTACACTCTATCAAATGGCTGTCCACTGGTCTTATTAAAATCGCATCAATATAACCTTCTCCCTCTATTTTTAGACAGTGTTTCATATCGGAATCTACAACTGTCTTTAGCCTTATCCAATAGCCTTTTGTGTCAACTATATTATCTATTGGCAATTCTTGTTTGCCTCTGTTGTCGTCTTTGGAATACTCATTGTAGATTATTGGTTTTTTTACAGTAGATGGATCAAAATATAGCCAAAATGAAATCTCATAATATTGTGTGTCAAGGGGAATCTCTTTGCAAATAATTTCTTCGTTTTTAAAGAATTTAGCACCTGTTCCATTGAAGTGTAATTGAGATTTGATATTATCAAAATTCTCACTAAAATAATATCCTTTTTTACCTTCAAGATATATCGAATCGCTTTTGGGTTTATTGGCGTATAGCTTTTTTGATAGCGGTACAAAATTTGATTTCAAGCTGTCAACCGGCAATTCCAAAAGCTTTATATTCTTGTATTCTCCCAAGAGCTTGCCCTTGCTCAGCATATGTTTTTCGAGAGCTCTCACTTCAGTTGTGTCATATATCATAAGCACGGGGTGATTGTCCATTTGCTTCAATCTTGGTCGCTCTATCGGCATTGAACCCAGAAATTGTACCAAATCCAAAGATTGTGACAATGATGATCTGGACATCATAAAATCCATAATCGGCAAACCTGTCTGAAATGAACATTTAAAAGTCTGGCGAAGTGTCCATCCTCCCCTGTGAATTGCCCATTTTTCCGGACCTATTATTACATAGGGAATTTGTAGTATAGCCTGAAAATCTTCGGGGTTTTTACCGGCTTTTTTGAGGATATCCAGATAAGTATTATCTTTATTAATAAGAAAATCGTTTTGGTTAAAAATATGCTCAATTCCTTTAGAAAGATTTTGTCTAGCTTCATTATTCCAAACAACCACAACAAAAATTAGAGTTGAAAAAGCTACGTACTTTTTACCTTTCTCCAGTTGTGAATTGAAAAACTTGAAGATGTAGTAAGTAAAGAAAAAGGTATAGGTATAATAAAATATCCAGGCAAATCTACCTATAGACCTGAACTGGCTAAAACTCCCCAGATGGTTTGTAATACCAAAAATATCGATTTTATGATAAAAATGAGTTGAATAAAGTACCGTGACGATTCCTGTAAGTAATACAATTGTCAAAAGTTTTTCTTTAGTTATTTCGCTTGATGAAAAATGTCGTATTAATCCGGATTCTCTTTTTATTAGTTTATATATCAGATATAACCCAAAAATTACAGCAAAGAGCAAACCTACCACTCCCACATAAGCAATTCCTTCACTTTTTTGATTTCCAACATTCAAAAGATTATACAAAAATCCGGTATTTGGTAGAAAAATACTCTCAAAACTTGCGTTGTAGTAATCGATGCCCCAAGGCTTAACCGGTCTGTCTGCAATTTTATCTGTCAAGCGTATAAACAGCATAGCAAATACAGCTAAAGAGGTTGTTATACCTATGACCTTAAGTGCTGTCCTGAGAATTTTCTTTTTGAAATATATCAATGCGATAAATGAAAATACAAATATCAACATCAAATTAATTGCCAAAAAATACAAATGTGTAAATGATGATAACAAAAAAATAAATCCTAGACCAAAGTAGTGAATTATTCTGCGATTCTTGTCATATATTCGTAATAGATAATACAAAACCGCAGGAATAAAAAATCCATATGACAAAGTGAAGTGTGCATTTAATCGTAATAATTGCGGTGACAAAAACATTATTAAAATAGAAAATGATATCGCATACCAACCTGGAAGTTTTAGAAAACTAAGGATTTTTAATACAAATAATCCAGATAGAAAAATCGAAAATATCATAAGCAAATTGTATATCCCAACCAAATTATTGTCTATGTTGATCACATTGTGATTTATCCAATGAAAAAAGAATGCAAAAGCTGGTTGACTATCGGTAAATATCACGTGCTCTCCATAAGGGTAATTCATCCCGCTGAAGTGAGTCCCGCTGCCGTTTCGTACATAATCAATAAATGTAAAGTAGTTCTTTAATCCATCTCCGCCATTTCCAAATAGATAGTGTTCAGGATTCTGTATGATAGGCAAAAAAACAAAATAGAGTATTGCTCCGGCAACAATCGTATAGACACCATATAATAATTCTTTTTTGTTCATCTATTAGCTCTATTTTAAAGTTTTGACAAAAAACTTGATGAAATTCACGGCTTCTGTCAATAGTATTTTGTAATTCATTCTTGAAAATACTATATTTTCTTTTAGTTTTACAGGAAAAGGAGAAATTTTGTAATTTTTTCCAGCCAGCCATAAAAATTCGATATCAAAAAGGTATCTTTCAATTGTAGTATCTAAGAATGCTGTTTTGGCTTTTTTATTCATCCCCTTCAATCCTGCTTGTGTATCTGAGACATTTATTTTAAGAAAACCTCTTACGATTCTCTTTAAAAATTTTGATATAATTTTTCTGATAAAAGGTGTGTGCTCATAATAATTGTCGCTTCTTTCACCTGCCAATACATCATTTTCTCCTGTAATCAACTCATTTATCATACTGACAAGGCTGTCTTGAGTATATGGGAAGTCGATATCCGTATAAACTATAAATTCAGCCGTACTTTCGCTTACACCTTTTCTCAATGCAAATCCTTTTCCCCTATTTTGCTTATAATTTATCCAATGAAAATTTTCAATATTGTTTTTTAAAAAATCAATATTTTCTTGCTTAATACCCTTTGTGGATCCATCATTTACGATAATTAAATTAGGAATCCAAGCCCCCGCATCTGCCAAAATATTTTGATATGATTTCACTACGTTTTTTGCCCAATCTTTTTCCGGATTGTAGCAAGGTAAAATTATATCAACATTCGGTTTTTTCATATTTTTATTTAAAAGGGTTTTTAATCTTCAATAAATCAAAAATCTATATTCGTTAACCCTGTGAAATAGGCTTTGCCTAAATTGAAAATTTATTTCACAGGGTTAATCGATATTCGTTATTTATAGTATCCATATATTACCCCTAACTGGGTATTTGTTTTAGGGCTAAAGCCCCTAAATGTCTATAATTTCTAAGCACCGTCAGCTAAAGCAGACGGTAAAATAGCGCAATAAATTACCGTCTGCTTTAGCTGACGGATTAAGACATAAGTTCTCCAACCTTGCCATCTATCCTTTCCAATAGCAGTCTTGCTCCTTTAAGCGATCTGACATTGTCTTTTATCAGAATATAGTGCTTAGATGTTTGTTTAAATACATATCCTGATTTTTTTTCTTGATTTATGGATAAGACTATACTTTGAAAAATATCCGAATCATAGAATGAGGACTGAGGATTTGAAATAAAAAACAGTCTCATTTTATTTGATTTAAGTGAAAATCTCTCAAACCCTAGTCTTTTACAAATCCATTTAACTCTTAAACCTTCAAATAAATTATCAATTTGTCGAGGTAAATTTCCAAACCTATCCTTCAATTCTTTTTTGAACTTCTCGATACCTTCTTCATCCTTTATTTTAACCAAATAGCTATAAAGATTGAGTCTTTCTTGAATGTCTTTTACATAGAAATCAGGAATCAATATTTCAGAATCCACATCCACTTCTACATCTCTAACGTAATCTCTGTTCTTTTTTTGTTCAGATTTATACAGATTTTTAAATTCACTTTCTTTCAATTCCTGCATTGCTTCTTCCAATATCTTCATATAGGTTTCGTATCCGATATCTGTGATAAATCCACTTTGTTCTCCTCCCAATAAATTTCCTGCTCCCCTTATGTCCAAATCCCTCATAGCAATATTGAATCCACTGCCTAATTCATTGAACTCCTCAAGAGTTTTCAGTCTTTTCCTTGCTTCCGGAGTCAATACTGACAGTGGAGGAGAGAGCAAATAGCAAAATGCTTTTTTGTTGGATCTGCCGACTCTTCCTCTCAATTGATGCAGATCGCTCAATCCAAATTGGTTGGCATTGTTGATAAACATAGTGTTGGCATTGGGTATATCAAGACCGGTTTCAATTATATTGGTACTCACCAAAACATCGTATTTATAATCGACAAAATCGATTAATTTCCTTTCTAGTTCTTTACTTTCCAATTGACCATGTGCCATTACTATTCGAGCATCCGGAACCAATCTTTTAATGATTGAAGCCACTTCATCTAGTGTTTTTACCCTATTGTGAATGAAAAATACCTGTCCTCCTCTTGCAATCTCATAATTGATAGCCTCAACAATCAAATCTTCGTTAAAAGTACGTCTTTCGGTATGAATGGGTTGCCGATTGGGTGGGGGAGTATTGATCAAAGACATATCCCTTGACCCCATCAATGAAAACTGCAATGTCCTTGGAATAGGAGTAGCGGTCAATGTCAATGTATCAACATTTACTTTAAATTTACGCAATTTTTCTTTTGCTGAAACACCAAATTTTTGTTCTTCATCCAAGACCAAAAGCCCTAAATCTTTAAATTTTACTTTATCACTCAATAATGCGTGAGTACCGATTATCAAATCAATACTTCCCTCTTCAAGTTTCTTGTATATTTGAGTTTTTTCTTTCGCAGTTTTAAATCTGTTCAGATAATCTATCCCTACGGCAAAACTTCCTAATCTATCGGAAAAGGTTTTGTAATGTTGCAATGCTAAAATGGTAGTAGGAACTAAAATAGCCACCTGTTTTCCCGACAATATAGCTTTGAATGCTGCTCGAACTGCTATTTCGGTTTTACCAAAACCTACATCACCGCAAATAAGCCTATCCATTGGATGAGGGCTTTCCATATCTTTTTTTACAGCGATAGTAGCCTTTTCCTGATCAGGTGTATCCTCAAACAAAAAGGAGGATTCCAATTCCAATTGCAAATAATCATCTTCTTTAAATCGATATCCTTTTGCAGCTTTTCTTTTGGCATATAAGGCGATCAATTCCCTTGCGATATCTTTGATTTTTCTCTTTGTTCTGGATTTTATCTTTTTCCAACGGTCTGAACCCAATTTATCGATCTTCGGTGCAGTACCGTCTTTGCCGACAAATTTAGCAACTTTATGCATTGAATTTATACTGACAAATAGAATATCGTTGTTTTTATACACTAGTCTCATGGACTCTTGTTTCCTGCCGTTGACTTCAATAGTTTCCAGCCCCATATACTTACCTACACCATGATCAATATGAGTTACAAAATCTCCAACTCTAAGCTCTTTGAGCATATTCATACTCAGAGCCTTGTCTTTTGAAAAGCCTTTGCGGAGATTGTATCTATGGAATCTTTGGAATATTTGATGGTCGGTATAGCAGACAATTTTCAAGATATCATCAATAAAACCCTCTTTTATCGATTTCGGAATTGGATGAAATGAAACTTTAGCATCAAGATCTTCAAAAATTTGATAAAATCGTTCTATTTGTCTTGCGTTCGCAGCAAAAATATAATTTTCATATCCTGCTTTTGTGTTTTTTTCTAGATTGTCAATAAGAAGTTTAAAATTCTTATTAAAGCTAGGTTGAGGTCTTGACTTAAATTCAATGATTTCACCATCATTTATTTGACTTGAATCCGATATATGTATTGTTTTGAAATGGGAAATCTGAGCAATAGTATCTTTTGGATATACAAATGCCTTTTCTTTAAACAGTTTTATCAAAATTTCATCACCGGATGAAACGGATTTTTCAAAATCTTCAAGTTTTGTAAAACATTGTTGCAGTTTATCTAATAAAACAGTATCCTCTTCAATCCATATCACAGATGATTTTGGCAATATTCCCAAAAAAGATACTTTATCTTGATTATCAAATTTGCTATTTACATTTGGGATAAGTGATATTTTCTTTAGGTTGCGAATCGATAATTGAGTTGTCGGGTCAAAATGTCTGATACTCTCCACTTCATCATCAAAAAGCTCTATTCTGAATGGCCAGTCATTAGCATAATTGAAGATGTCGATAATACCACCACGGATAGAAAATTGTCCCGGCTCATAAACATAATCGACACGCTTAAAGTCAAATTCTACAAGTACACTAATCATAGTGTCAACATCAAGAGATTCTTCTACCTTAACCACAATTTTGTGATCTTCGAGTATGGAAGGCTTTATAACCTTTTCGAACAATGCCTCCGGGTAAGTGACCAATATTTTGATTTTGTTATTGTCAGATGAAATCCTGTTGACAATCTCAGTTCTCTCTTGAATATTATTGTTGTTGAGTTCCTCAAAAATCATTGGTCTTTTGAAAGAATCAGGAAGAAAACTGATATCTTGTTTGTCTTGGATGTTTTGGAGTGTATTGTAGATATAGGCAGCATTCTCTTTGTTTTCCGCAATAAATAAATGCAAATCATCGGTAGATTGAGCAGTTACAGTCAGGGCAAAATACGGCATGTCTCCGGAAAATCCTTTGAGATAGATTTTGTCCGTAGTAGCTTCGTCCAATATAGTTGTTATCCTCTTTATTTGATTGCTTGATTGGTATCTTTCAATCAAATTGTCCAAATTACTCACGCCGGCAAAGATATATAAAACAAATAAAGTTTTAATTAAAATGCAGCATTTTCTATTTTTTTTTCATCTTGCTTAAGTGGTGTATAAACGAATGTGCGCCATATTGAAATAAACGGTTGTTTTTACCGTTGTTTTTGGTACTGAATAAATGCTATGGTCTTATTTGGCAGATATATATT
>JALVAD010000256.1 GCA_027011385.1 Saprospiraceae bacterium
ACCCATCCCCAGCCCTTCCCTCACAAAGGGAAAGGAGAAGTGGAGGTATTTGATTAATAAAAATAGCTATTTGAGAATCATCTTGTTTTATAACAAAATGGTATTTTTTTTGTAAAAAAAGCGTTGCTATCGCGGGTTGCAACTTCCTCCCTTGTAAGGGAGGATTGAGGTGGGTTCTAAATAAAAAATCATGCAAATATTATTACACAAATATGGAGTTTTAACGTTTTTCACTTTATTTGTACCAAATATCTAACTTGTGTAGTTGCTATATATGTACAAAAACAGACAACTTTTGACCAAAATATAAATATAGCTTCCGTTATGATATACCTTAATTTTTTTTGCTTTAAGATGTGTCATAACGAAAGTCCTTAGCAAGGGAAGGGAGTTGTGATGGCTCTTAATCTATGGTGTTTATTAAGCTTTTGCTTCTGCAATGTAAAGTTTGCTATTTGGTTTTACATAAACAAAGTCTCGAAATTAAGGTTAAAGGTATATAGAAGTATTGTAAGTATTAGTATCTTAGCGCAAAAATTTAAAAGATGTTATTTACTAGTCAAGAAATACAAGATATTAGAGATAGAATAAAGTTTTCAGCAACTGAACTTAATAGCATTCTTAAGAAAATTCATTATTCTGAGGAAGAAAGGATTACTACTGATATCGTTTCTAGGTTAGATGAACCATATATGTTTGTCGTAGTAGGGGAGGTAAAATCAGGGAAAAGCTCGTTTGTGAATGCTCTACTCGATCCTGGTAAGGAGATTTGTAAAGTGGCAGCATCACCAATGACCGATACCATTCAACAAATCGTATTCGGAAAGCCGGAGAGAGAAGAATACAGTTCACAATATGTAAAAAAGATATATCAAGATAACGAAATATTGAAGGAAATAGCTGTAGTAGACACTCCGGGGACAAATACTATTATGGATCATCACCAAGAGGTGACAGAGAAATTTGTTCCGGTTAGTGATCTTATTATATTTGTTTTTGAAGCCAAGAATCCTTATAGACAGTCGTCTTGGGAATTTTTTGACTTTATTAAAGACGAATGGCGAAAGAATATAATTTTTATCCTTCAACAAAAAGACCTCTTAGATGCCAAAGATTTGGAGACAAATATTGAAGGGGTAAAGGAAAATGCAAGAAAAAAAGGTATTGCAAATCCTGTTGTATTTGCTGTATCCGCCAAAGATGAAATTGAAGGGCGTACGAATGAAAGTGGTTTTATCAAGCTAAGAGAATATGTTGAAAATCACATAACTCAGGGTAAGTCACCTGTATTAAAACTTAAAGCATCTATTGAAACTTTGGAGAGCGTAAATGATAAGCTTAGCGATGGGATGAAATTAAGGATAGATCAATTTGAATCAGATTTCGCTTTCAGGGAAGAAATAAAAAGTATTTTGGCGAAGCAGGTGACTAAAACAAATAATCAGACAGATTTGCTTGTCGAGAGTCTTGTAGCTAAATACGATAAAATATCTGATAAATACGAAGATGTATTGAGTAGAAGATTGGGTTTTTTCTCATTATTGACCAACTCTTTCAAATCGATATTTGATAAAAGTGAAAATCTCAATAAATGGCTTACAAACTTTACCGACAGTTTGGAAAGAGAGCTCAAAGATACTATGGGTAAGAATCTCAATAATGGTATAAAGGATATCGCTGATAATATACAGATGATGGCGAAATTGGTCGATGCAAAGCTTCATACAAATCAAACTATTTTGACTAGAGATCACCATATTTTTAGTGATTTGGCTGAGAAAAGGTCAAATATTCTCAGGGATTTAATGGATACATTTTCTAATTTTATAAATAGGGAAGAAAATTTCTATGATAAAAAATTGATGAGTAAATATGGGGATATATCTCCGGATTTGCTTAAGGGAAGTGGTATCGCTGCAATCGGAATTATACTAGCTGCGCTCACTCACGGTATTGTTTTTGATATCACAGGAGGAGTTTTGACAACGATTGGATTTATCTTTGCAGGATTCGGCATTGGACTTAAAAGAAAAAAGATAATCAAAGGTTTTAAGACTGAATTGGAGAAAGGTCGAAAAAAACTTAAGGAAGAAATTGCGGAAAAAATAAAAAAATACGTTAGTAATATCAGAAGTCGAATCGATGATAATTTTGGTAGATTTGACGATTATTTGGAAAATGAGAAAAAAGAAATAGATTCAATTGTAAATGCTCAAAAAAATATCATAAGCAGTTTTAAAGAAATTAAAGAAGATTTGAATAAAAAACTCGTTTGATTAATGCAGGCACTAAACAGGTGTGTATGATATTGGCATATAATAAAAGTTTATAGAATGAAGAAAAATATTTTGATGCTAGTCGTCTTACTAATATTGGGAGGCTTTACATATTATCTAGTGGATAATGATAAAGATGATGTTGCAAAAACTATTGATGATTATGATTTTTCGTATAGGGATTTTGCAATAGAAAATATTGATGATGTCGCTAAGATTATTGTGGTAAATAGGACAAAAGGTGTGTTTACATTCCAAAAGCATAATAATACTTGGTTCGTTAACGATTCTTTCATAGCTAGCAAAATGTTGGTGAACAATATGTTGGCAGTCTTTCAAAGGATAAAAATAGACTATGTGCCTACTGAAGCAGCCCAAATGAATGCTATGAAAGGTATGATGCTAAATGGTATAAAGGTTGAGATATATGACAAAAACGGAAATGCAATGAAGAAATATTTTGTTGGTGACTCTCCTCAAAATAGTATAGGAACATATTTTGTGATGGATGGTTATAGCAAGCCCTTAGTAATGACAATGCCTGGTTTTAAAGGAAATCTGAGAGTTAGGTTTTCATATTCATTAAACAATTGGCGTGATAGAACCGTTCTAGGTGAAATACCGGAGAATATTAAAAAAATCGAGCTCAAATATTATATTGACAAAAATTCATCTTTTGTTTTGGAAAGGGAAAAAGATAAATTTGAAATACATCCTGCTTTTCCGGACGAAAAGGAAATTTCTAAACCATTGGATCAGAAATTTGCAAATTCGTACTTGGTGAGTTTTACGAAAAAAATAGCAGAAGGATTGATAGCAGATAAAGAATTTATAGAAAATGTTCTAAATCAACAATTGCTTGCGGAATTAAATATTGAGAGAAAAAACGGAACGAAAAAATCATTAAGGATTTTGATGTCTCCGAGTTTTGATAAAGAATTACTACCCAATAATAAAGGAATTTACAAGTATTTTAATAATAAAGTACATAGATATTTTGCGCAAGATGACAAAGGTGATATTTACCAAATTCAGTACGGGGTATTTGATGATGTATTGATCCCTTATCAAAGTTTCTTTAAGAAATAAATGATTTTATACGATCTTGTCCGAGTTATTAATACTTTTAGCTTTAGTAGATTTTAGAGTCTCACACAAGAAATTCCATTGAATAATTCGGGGTCGGAGTTAGTGTATATGTTTTTCGTCAAATTGTCGGTTCATCTATACTGAGGGTTGGCTCATGGCTAATTAGTATGGTTGGGATAACACAAATCTGAGCTAAAGGTTTTTAACCTCTTAGCGAATTGGAAAGTATATTCGCCAAGAGGTCGGAGACACTTTGGCTCAGGTTTGGTGAAAGATAGACCAACCCACAAATAACGAGCTTACACTTTTTTAGTATTTTGACTGTTTGACTAACGAAGAGTTAGGGAAAATGGACAAGATTACCCATGAGTAGTATTCTTGCCTAATTTGTATATTTTCACATACTTTTATCTCTGTGATGTGAAGTTAGCTATTTGGTTTTACTATAAGAAAGTTTCAAATTTAGGATTAATCGTGATTGTTTTCACATTTAGAGACTTCCTCACTGCCGTCACTAGAGCAACTGCAACTTTCTCCTGTGGTAGAGCAAGATTTTTTAAATTCTTCTCCTTTTAGGATGAATTTTACATTGAAAAGTATAAAAGCGAGCATTACTGCAACAAAAATGATTATTAAGGTATATATAAATTCGTTCATTGTGCTTTCTTTGTGATAAATTTAATATCATTGTGATTATAATAATAACACCACAGTCAAACTAATGTTGAAAATATGCAAAGAAAAATAAAGGCTTTCGAGAAATTATTACTGATAATGGATGATTTGCGCTCCCAATGCCCTTGGGATATGAAACAAGACATTCATTCACTAAGAACACTTTCTATTGAAGAGGTCTATGAATTAGCAGATGCTATAATGGATGAGGATTGGGCTGGAATTGAAGAAGAACTTGGAGATATACTGCTGCATATTGTTTTTTATGCCAAAATAGGAGACGAAAAAGGAAAGTTTGATATTGCTTCTGTGATAGAAAAGCTAAATGAAAAAATGATTAATAGACATCCACATATTTACGGTGATACATCGGTTGATACTGCTGAAGATGTAAAGAAAAATTGGGAGCAAATCAAAAAAAAGGAAGGTAAAAAGTCTGTGCTTTCCGGAGTGCCAAACAGTTTGCCGGCACTGATAAAAGCCTACAGAATGCAAGACAAGACTGCTCAAGTAGGCTTTGAGTGGGATACAAAAGACCAAGTTTGGAGCAAAGTAGTTGAAGAAATAGAGGAATTTAAAGTGGAAGTTGATAATAATGCCCCAAAGGAAAAACTAGAAGATGAATTTGGAGATATATTATTTGCCCTAGTCAATTATGCAAGGTTTGTAGGTGTAGATCCCGAAACAGCCTTGGAGAGAACTAATAAAAAGTTTAAAACCAGATTTGAATTTATAGAGACCAATGCTCCAAAACCACTTGAACAAATGACCTTAGAGCAAATGGACAAGCTTTGGAATATCGCTAAGGGAGAGGAGTAAAGAAATGCATCATATTTTCTTTTTTAAATACCAAAATCACCTTAAATTTCTTACTTTTGAGCTTCTAAAATAATATTAATAAATGAAGATAGTGTTGAGTCGTATTGTTGTAGTTGTTTTATTGTTTCTGGTACAATATCATACCTTGTTTTCCCAAGAGAATAAACCCGATTCATTATTTGCTTTCAAGACAAATGAAAAAATTGTTTTGGATGGTATTTTTAATGAAAATGCGTGGCATAAAGCTATTCCTATAAGTAATTTTCGCCAAAGAGAGACCAAGGAAGGGGCATTGCCAACTGAAAGAACTAAAATAGCTGTTTTGTACGATAATAATAGCTTATATATTGGCTTTTGGGGATATGATTCCAATCCGCGAAGCTTGGTTTCAAAGCAAATGAAACAGGATTTTAAGTGGGGTGGAGAAGATAATTTTGAAGTAATACTGGGAACATATGCAGATAGCCGGAATGGATTCCTGTTTGTCATAAACCCAAATGGTGCTAGGGCAGATGCTTTGGTGGGAAATGAGGGTAATGAATTTATCAAAGATTGGAATGGCGTATGGGATGTTGCAACGCTTGTAAATGAAGAAGGTTGGTTTGCTGAAATAAAGATACCATTTTCAACATTGAGCTTCCAGAAGAAGGATATTCAAAATTGGCAAATTAATTTTGAAAGAAATATCAGGAGGAAGAATGAACAATTGATGTGGCAGGGGTATCTTAGAAAATATGAGATAGAGAATATTTCCCAAGGGGGAATATTGGTAGGTTTAGAAAGTATAAAATCCAAAACACATATTGAGTTCAAACCATATATTACTGCCGGTATCGAGAGGGATGATGAAAATCAATATGAAAGGATTGTAAAGGGTGGAGGAGAGGCTAATATTAATATCACTCCAACGATGAAACTTAATCTGACCTTGAATACGGATTTTGCCCAGGTCGAAGCAGATGATGCAAAGGTGAATCTTTCGCGATTCAACCTTTATTACAAAGAGAAAAGGCAATTTTTTTTGGAAGGGTCTAATTATTTTCAGTTTAGGACTAGCCATAGAAATTTTGTTTTTTATTCAAGGCGTATAGGCTTGGAAAACGGAGCTGAAGTTCCTATTTATGGAGGTGTAAGATTATTTGGGAAAATGGGTAAAAACAATATAGGTTTTATGTCTATGCAAACAGGCGATGTAGAAGCTAGGTTTACTTCTGATTCAACAGATGTCTTATCCACAAATTATTCTGTCTTGAGATACAGGAGAGATGTTTTGGATAAATCAAGCGCGGGATTTATCCTAACTTCCAAAATAAGAAAGGATGGAAGAAGGAATTTTGTATATGGTGGTGATTTTAATTACAAAACATCAAAATTTCTAGGAGATAAAAATTTTGCTTTTGGCTTGACTTTAGCAAAATCATATACCGATGGGGTGGATAATTCCAAATCGCTAACATATAATTCATATATCGGTTATTTTAATGATAAAGTCAAAGCAATTGGTTCCATAACAGGCGTGCAAGAGAATTACAATGCTGAAATGGGTTTTTCAAGGCGAAATAGATATAGGTCATACTTTACTATTTTAGAGTTTAACCCGCGCTTTAAATCAATAGGGTTTGTTAGAAACTTCACATTTATACCCTATGAGTTTGTGTCTTATGTCGATGATAAAACAGGAGATTTACAGACCTTGTGGTATGAATTTACTCCGATTGGTGCTGTGTTTCAATCAGGTGATGAGGCGGCTTTGAGATATCAACGTACATACGAGAATATTACTGATGTTTTTGAAATATTTGACACCATAAAAATACCAATAGGTGAATATTGGAATAATGGTTATGAAATTGAATTATCCTCTTTTAAGGGGCGAAAGATCGGAGCGGATTTTCAAGTAAATTATGAAGGGTTTTATAATGGTCAGAGATTATCAACAGAGTTTGGATTGGAGGTAAATGTAAATAAGCATCTGAATATGGGCTTGGATTGGAATAGAAGCTATATCGAACTTCCGTCTAATAAATTTGTGGTTCATGAATTAGGCAGCAAGGTGGAATACGCTTTTAATCCAAAATTAAATACCAGCATTTTCGGTCAATGGAATAATGAAGAAGATGAAATTATTTTGAATTATAGAATCAATTGGATACCGGTTATAGGCAGCAATGTTTATTTCGTTATCAATCAATTAATAGATAATGCAGAGAATAAATTCAAATTGAAAAAAACAACTGTTTTGGCAAAAGTTGTATGGAGGATAACAGGTTGATATGTTATGTTAAAAGATAGTTTGAACTCACAATAGAAATATCTGAAATTATTGCGGGTTATTATCTCATATTTTAATATCTTCGCACAAATTATTTTTTATAAAAACAAAAAAATATAATAAATTATGGCTAATGCAATATTTAAAGTGCCTGAACCTAGTAATGAACCGGTTTTGAGCTATGCTCCAGGTACAAAAGAAAGAGCTGAAGTTAAAGAAATGCTCAAAAAACTTAAGTCTGAAAAATGGGACATTCCAATGGTCATAGATGGAAATGAAGTAAGGACTGGAAAAACAGTAGAAATACACCCTCCTCATGAATTGTCTCACACTTTGGCAGAATATCATGTCGGTGATGCAGGACATGTACAAATGGCAATTGATGCTGCGATGAAAGCAAAGAAAGATTGGGAAAATATGGCTTGGGAAGAAAGAGCAGCTATTTTCCTAAAAGCTGCGGATTTATTGTCAGGGCCTTACAGAGCCAAAATGAATGCTGCTACTATGTTAGGACAATCAAAAAATATTTTCCAAGCGGAAATAGATTCTGTTGCGGAATTGGCTGATTTTTTTAGATATAATGTCAAATATATGACACAGATATATCAAGAGCAGCCTTATAGCCCGAAAGATACATGGAACAGGGTAGAGTACCGGTCATTAGAGGGATTTGTTTTTGCTTTGACACCATTCAATTTTACATCGATAGCCGGTAACCTTCCGGGAGCTCCCGCTTTGATGGGAAATACAGTAGTGTGGAAACCTGCGAGAACGCAGATATATTCAGCTTGGGTTATAATGGAAATATTTAAGGAAGCAGGACTTCCTGATGGTGTGATTAATATGATTAATGTTGGAGGAGCAATTGCCGGAAAAGTTATCTTTGAAGATAAAAATTTTGGCGGGCTTCATTTTACAGGATCTATGGAGACTTTTCAGTATTTATGGAAAAAGATCGGCAGCAATATCAGTAAATATAAATCATTTCCTAGAATAGTTGGAGAGACAGGAGGTAAAGATTTTGTAATGGTACACAAGAGTTCTAATGCTAAACAAGTAGCCACTGCTTTGACAAGAGGTGCTTTTGAATACCAAGGGCAAAAATGTTCTGCTGCTTCCAGAGCATATATCCCAAAAAGTTTGTGGGATGATGTATTTAAGTATTTGAAGCAAGATTTAGATTCATTTAAAAAAGGAACTGTAGAAGATTTTTCTAATTTCTTTAATGCGGTTATTGACGAAAGTGCATTTGACAATATAGCTTGGTATATCGATGAAGCGAAGAAAGATGATGCTTCTGAGGTTATTATCGGTGGTGGTTATGACAAAACCGAGGGTTATTTTATTGAACCAACAGTTATAAAAGTGAGTGATCCTCATTATAGAACGATGGAAGAAGAGATTTTTGGACCTGTATTATCGATTTATGTTTACGATGATGATGATTATGAAAAGACTTTGGAAATATTGGACTCTACTTCTCCATATGGATTGACAGGAGCTATTTTTGCAAAAGATCGTAATGCTGTTTCATTAGCTGTTGAAAAATTAAGACATGCAGCAGGAAATTTCTATATAAATGATAAACCAACAGGTGCTGTCGTAGGACAACAGCCATTTGGTGGAGCACGAGCTTCTGGAACCAATGATAAAGCCGGTTCTTCATTGAACCTTTATAGGTGGGTTTCTCCTAGAACAATAAAAGAGAATTTTGTTTCTCCAACCGATTATCGGTATCCGTTTCTAGGATAATATTGTTTGAAAAAGATGATGTTAAGGTTTCGTGTGGCTTTGCCAAGAACGGGTATGTAATTTGCTTTTGTACAACCATGCGAAACCTTTGTAATCCTGTTTGGGCATAAGGAATAAGAATGGACTCTTGCTAAAATAATTGGGTTTCTAACCTCCGTTGGAATACAATGCTCATCTAAGATAAATAACCGGAATAATGATTAGCGAATGTCTCTGACTTCGCTTCAATTCTAATTTATTAATCTTCATTCACTGTTTCAAACATCATTCCGTATGGTCTTTGAATTTGACGGGCAAGTTCATCAACGCTAATATTTCGACTTGCTCTTACATATTCTTTTCCATCTAGAAATAATAATATAGTAGGTACCGCAAATACTCGATTTTGACCCGCCGCTTCAGGTATTTTAACAGTATCGGAATATACCATTTTTAGTTTTGAAAAATTCTCTTTCACCATATCGGCAACTTTTGGTTTCAAAACCTTGCATACGTTGCACTCTTCATGAGAAAAATAAATTAATACTCCGTCCTCTGATTTGATAGTATCATTTAATTCTTCAAATGACTTTATAGATATAAAATTTTGATTCATCGATATTTTTTTTAGTAGTGTCTGCATGAAAATAGGCAATTTAAAATTTGATGTGTTTTCTTGCAGATACTAGGTACAACAATAATTTTCAAAAAATGTTTTGGATGAGTATTTATTGATAGAATTGCTTGTCTATATGCGACATTTAAT
>JALVAD010000257.1 GCA_027011385.1 Saprospiraceae bacterium
TAATAGAATTATTATACTTTATAGGAGGCATTTCATTTTTTCGCTTTTTCCTCACTTTGCCTCTAACTCCTAAAGGAGAACCCAATCCGCAATGCGAAAAAATGAAATGCACCTTTCTTTACCTTGCAATAACCACTTTTTTATAAATAGTTTCTCGCTCTAATTTGATTTTCACAAAATACAGCCCTTCTTCAATATTAGAAATATCAATATTTGGATCAATATTTATTTTCTTTAACATAATTTTACCTGAAATATCAAATAATTCTATTGATTTTATATTTAAGTCTGCCTGAATAGGAAGAATTTGAATCATATCATTTGCAGGATTAGGATAAATTTTCACAAGATTATTTTTCAGTGATATATCGTTAATTCCTGTCGTCTTATCCTCAATACAAATAGTAGTATCCATGCTGCAATTCAACAGACTATCCCAAACCACCAATTGATAACATCCTGCTTCCAAACTATCGATATCCTCTTCATTGCTTTGGTAGTTGAGATCACCCATACCAATCCACTCCAATCCGTAAGCTCTGGATTGATTATCTATGGATACATCTATAGACCCTTTTGTAGAATCAGTAACATTGACCAGATTTTCAATTGTTACCTGAATAGGTGGTAATTCATGAATGTTCCAATCAATCGTACTCTTACAACCCATTGAATTGGTAGCCGTAAGACTATAGTTGCCGGCGCAAAGATTGTTTAGCTCATTAGTGGTATCGCCGGTATTCCATAGATAGGTAATGGGAGAAAAATTTCCATGAACCTCAATATGGATAGTACCATTGCAACTGTTTTTGCACAAATAAACAGAACCCTGACCATAGATTAAATCCGGAGGATAAACCGTAACGGTAACACTATCTGTTGCTGTGCACCCGTTTTCATCGGTAACTGTAGCAAAGTACGTTGTGGTTTCTGAAGGGAAAGCCAAAGGGTTTTTAATGCTGTTATCATTCAAATAATCAGCCGGTGACCACTCAATAGTTCCTTCGTCAAAGTATGCATTCAGTTGCACGGTATCTCCATAACAAATTTCAACATCACCTGTGAGTTCGATATTGGCTCCGGTAGTTGTAAAATGACTTTGTGTACAATCTATTTGATCGCCGTGTTCATTGTAAGGGATAATTCTCACATAAACAGAAGATTTGCAATCAAAAGAGGTGAAATATGAAGTATTATTCCCTACATCAGTGGTTGTTTCACTGATAATATTTCCGGTAGTTTCATCCTTGATTACGATATTTATTTTATAACCGTTTGCATCATTTACACTATTCCAGGTAATAGTAACATCAAGAGGAACATTGTGTTCATTATCAGCAGGATAAGTTACTGTTGCACATTCCGGTGGAGAACAAGATTCCTGGACTTCTGTTATTGACGAACATCCTACTGCATTGCCTACAATCGAAGCATTCCCTCCGCTGTCAAGAAAGTTACAAATGCTCATCACATCACAGGTTGATAGTTGATAATCCGACCTCAAAGATAAAAAGCTAATAGTCGTATAATCAATATTGTTGATGCCTTGTAGAGTTTGTAATTGAGGATTGGTCTCTATCGATAAACTGCCCCCAATGGCTGTAAGATTGCTCAATACAGATAAGCTATTCAATAAATCATTGCCACTGATTTCAAAAAGTTCTCCGATTGTTTGCAGATTATTTAATCCGGAAAGGTTTAATAACTTAGGATTGTTAGTGATTCTCATTTCTTTGCCAATCGTTTGGAGATTATTCAGACCTTGCAGGTTTTGAAGATTGCCATTTGTTTTGATATACAAATGCCATCCGATATTGTGAATTCCTTCCAAACCGTTTAAATTCGTCAGTGAATTGTTGTTTTCAATTAAAATACCTCCTCCGGTAGAATTGATGTTTTGCAATCCGTCAAGGGAAGTAAGCAATGGATTCTCGACAATTCGTATGGCTACAACTCCCGTAGTTATACCTGACAGATCGGAGATATTGTCCAGTTTATCATTGTATTTTATTGAAATATGTCCTGAAATGGAAGTTACTCCCGACAAACCGTCCATTTTTGACAATAAAGTGTTGCTTTCGATGAAAATACCACCTCCAATTGAAGTTACGTTACTCAGCCCTGCAAATATTATAGAACCGAACCCTCCTCCTGTTAATGTAGAAAGCTTGGCATTATTTTTAATTATCAAATCTCCTCCGATGCTTGTAAGTGCACCCAGACCAAATAATGTCACTTTTTTTACAACATTGTTGATTTCAAATTTTCCGCCGATAGATGCCAGATTTTTGAATCCTTCAAAACTTGTAAGTCTGGGGCAATTTCTAATTATAAGGGCACCATCTATTTTAGTAAGATGCTCCAACCCATCTAAATTATTAATGTCACTACCCTCAATTATAACATCTCCTCCTATTTCACTGCAATAAATTGGTACAGTTCCTCCTCCAACCGTATAATAGAAAAAATCATCAATTTCTGTCTGGGTAGAGAAAGTCACACCATTGGGATAACAGGATGCTGCATAATTGTAGTTAAGGAATAAATAAAACAGTACAAAAGCAAATAATATCTTCTTCATAATTAAGTATTTTTTCCTGCAAGTTATACCAAAATAAACCTTTATAAAAGCACTAAATATCAACAAGACCTTTTGACTGGTAACTAGGTGTAGTTTTTTAGTAAATGGGAAACAGGTTAGACAGATGAAAGCTTAGAAATATGATTCAATTTAACTATCATTAATAACCACTAAAAACTTTTATCAAAAAATGTAATTGGTCAAATTAATTTTGTATATTTGGCTATGCAAAAATTCAATCTTAAGAGGTTTTACTATACTAACGAGATAAACTTAAGGGTATTAATCTTGGGATTGGTATTTTTATCCGCATTTAATACAGGCTTTAGTCAAGAAGAAATCAGCTTTTCAAAAATAGAAACTAAGGATAATATTTCACAGAGTATTATTTATTGTCTAGCACAAGACAGCCTTGGCAATATTTGGGCCGGAACGGAAGAAGGGGTTATAAAATACAATTCAAGAGATCTTTTTCTATACAATAGATACAAAGGTCTCCCTGATTCATCTTCTTCCAGAATATCATCTATTTTGATAGACAATGAACAAAACATATGGGTTGGAACTGAAAAAGGTCTATTGAAATATTTTCCATTACACAATTCATTCAAATTCATAAAAGAGAATAATAAAATAAAATCAAGCCTTATCTCTTGTATTTCTGAGGGTAATACCGAGTCTATATGGATAGGCGCATTTGATGGATTGTGGAAATTGGACAAGAGGACTAATCAATTATCAAATGTTTTAAAAGATAAAAACATCACTTGCTTAGAAAAAACTAATAGAGGTATTTTAGTGGGAACTACAAAGGGCTTATATGTCTATAATGATATACTTAAAACCGCACAAAAAATATTGCCTGATGTTTTTAAATCGCATTTTACTATATCAAGTATAAAAAAAATCAGAAATGACTATTTTATTGGAACCATATCAAATGGCTTTTTTAAATTGAAAGGCGATTTTAATAATGCTAAAGAAATTATTATTCCTGTTTTTTCTGAAAAGTATTTTAGAATTAACTCTATAGAACAGATAAACGATAAAAATATTCTGGTTGGAACAGATGGTATGGGATTGGTATTTTTGGATATTGATGGAAATTATATAAATTCATATCTCAATGATGTAAACATCCCAAATTCAATATCAAGTAATGGTATTTATGATTTACTGATAAGTAAAGAGGGAATGGTCTGGATTGCAACTTACGGTGGAGGTGTTAATATGATTAATTTGAAAAAACCTTACTTTACAAACATTACTCATATCATAAACGAAAAGAACAGTTTACTACATAATTTCATAAGAGCCATTGCAGAAGATAATGAAGGACGGTTATGGCTTGGCACAAAGCAAGGGTTGAGTATTTGGAATAGAAAAACCAATATTTGGATAAATAAAAGATCATTTATCAGTTCTTCCAAAACATCAGAAATAATACTATCACTTCAAGAAGATGGTGATTATATGTGGGTAGGAACTTATGGAAATGGAGTTTTTAAGATCGACAAAAAAACACTTAAATCAACACATTACTCTGAATCAGAAGATGCTGTAAACAGAATATTTTTATCCAAAGCATACTCAATATTCAAAGATAGCAAAAACCGGATTTGGATAGGTGGTATTGAAGGGGATTTATGCTATATATCTCCATCAAATTCGATTAAAAAATACTCTCTGGATTTGGTAAAAGATATCATTGAGCTCCATGACAATTCAATCTTGACGGTAGGCCGTTTCGGTGCAAATATAATCATTGGCGATTCCATTATTGTCATAGACGAACTAAATCCTGAGAATGGTGTTGTGGATTATACAAATATTAATTGTGCGATTCAACATCCTGATGGCACACTTATTTTAGGAACAAATGGTGGTGGACTTATTTTTTTTGACTTTAAAACCAAGAAAATTAGCAAGCTAAATATCGCAAAAGGAATGCCTTCAGATATTGTCCAAAAAGTAATACTATACGACAAATCAAATTTATGGATTAGTACAACAAGAGGACTTGCGCACGTGATTTTATCGGAGAAAGACACCAGTATCATAGTTTACAACAAAGATGATGGTCTTGTAAACAATGAGTTTAATTACGGTAGTGGAACAAAATTATCTGATGGGAAATTAATCTTTGGAGGAGTTGATGGTGCTTCATTATTCAACCCAAATGATATTAAATTAGAGAAAGATATCCCTACTTTAGTTTTTGAAAAGTTTAAACTATTCAATAGTGAAAATAAACTAAATGATTCGATAACTTACCAAATAAACACTACAAATAAGCTTAATTTAAAATACAATGAAAGCTCTTTTAATATAGAATATATCGGCATTTTACACAATTCTCCCTCCAAAGTTCAATACAAGTGGAAAATGTCAGGTCTCAATGAAGACTGGACAAGCCCAAGCTTTGAAAGGCAAGTAAACTTCATTAACTTATCTCCGGGCAAATACCAATTTCATATTAAAGCATCAAACAGAGATGGCATTTGGAGCGAAGAAAAATTATTAAATATAAAAATATCCCCTCCTTGGTGGAAAACAGGTATCGCTTATTTTATTTATGTCCTTCTGACTTTATTGGCTCTTGGGGGGTTAGCATACGGCATCAATCTTTTTGTCACAAAAAAGAATGCTGATGAGCAAATAAATTTCTTCAATAGTATAACGCACGAACTCAAAACGCCTCTTGCGATATTGCTTTCTACTATAGATACTATTCCAAAAAACCTTGAACATCCGGCAATGAAAAAAATCAAATCCACTTCAAGGCAATTGATTAGTTTATTTGAACAATTATTGAATTTTCACCTTGTAACATCAGATCAACAAGATAATTTAAACATAAAAAGAATCCCTCTAACCGCATATACAGATAAATTAATAGCCAGATTCAAACCTTTATTGGATGAAAAAGCAATCTCATTTGAAATCGAAGACAAATGGTCTCCAAAAAACAAAAGCGAGTATTTTTATTTTGACAAACGCAAATTGGACAAAATTCTATTCAATCTGTTTTCAAATGCAATAAAGTATTCAAAAGAAAATGGTTTGATAAAAATAGTGTTGGATAAGAAAAAAGAGGATCTCATTATCTCAATTTCTGACAATGGGATTGGAATTCCAAAAGATCAACAAAAATATATATTAAAAAGGTATTATCGTGGGCGAAACGCTATAAATAGTAATTTACCGGGAACAGGTTTGGGACTTATGATAGTAAAGACTCTTGTAGAAAAAGAGAAAGGCTCTATTAAATTCACAAGTGTTGAAAATCAAGGCTCGACTTTTACAGTACGTCTCGTTGATAAAAAATCAATGTACACCGCTACCACAGAAAAAGAAGATTCATCAACAAAGTTATCCGTCCAAGAACAAGAAGCACTTCAAGATTTTAGTGATGCAAAAATTTTGATTGTAGAGGATAACAATGAACTGAGAGATAATCTAGTATCAAAATTAGGAAAATATTTTCAGGTTTATGAAGCGGAAAATGGCAAAGAAGGGCTACAAATGGCAATGGAAATATTTCCTGATCTGATAGTGACCGATTTGATTATGCCTCAAATGGATGGTATGGAATTGGCAAAAAAGCTTCAAAATGAAATAAGTTTAAGCCATATTCCGATTATTATGATGACGGTTCTAAATAGTCAGAAACAGAAACAAGAAAGTGCAGAAGTAGGTATCACGGCTTATCTCGAGAAACCGATAAATTACAATTATCTAATAGCAAAAATAATAAACGCCTTAGGTTGGTCAAAGAAACTTAGGGAAAAATATCTCCATCAAGTAGATATAGAAAATGCAGAAAAGTTCAGAAATAAGAAAGATGCAGAATTTATTAATAAATTAGAGAAATTTGTTTTAGCTGAGATAAATGAAGAAGGATTGTCTGTCCATGACCTGTGTAGTTTTGTTAATATGAGTAGAACTGCATTGTATATGAAATTAAAAAGTATGGTTGACCTGTCCCCACAAAACTTTATTATTCACACAAGATTAAAATTTGCCAGAAAAAAATTGGTTGAGGGAGAATATAGCGTTAAAGAAATTGCATATATGTCAGGATTTTCCAATCCTAAGTACTTTAGCACATCATTCAAAAAACTGTTTGGTGAGTCACCTACCTCATTCATTAAAAATTTGAAAAAAGAATAGAATTAAGAATATTCAAGTGTTTCGTAACGCAACAGATGCATAAAGATAAAAGCAAACGTTACACCAAATTTGGGGTATTAATTTTTTAATATTTAAGACATAATAATACATCTAATTATCTAATTTCAGGAATATATCCCAATATATAAATTAAAGTGGTGAATAATTCCATCTAACTAGATTGTTAAGTTGTTGATAATTCGGATGTAAGAACCCATCCCCGACCCTTCCCTTAGCAAGGGCAGGGAGTTGTGACGGCTCTTAATCTACGGTATTTTTTTAAGCTTTTGCTTCTACGATTCAAAGTTAGCTATTTGATTTTACTTAACCAAAGTCTTGAAATTCGGGTTATGTTATGACAATTTTTATACCTTTTTCGATAGATAAAGTCGTTTTATTTACATTAACATCAGTACCTTTGCAGAAAATAGGTAGTGTTATGAAAAAAACCAAATTAGTTTTAATTTTCTTTTTATTAATGAGCTCAATCTTCGCTAGCGGACAAACTAGTTGGTATGTAAATCAACAATTAGGCTCCAATTCCAATAACGGGTTAACTCCAAATACTTCTTTTAAATCGATAGAATATGGCATGGAATCATTTGTCAAACCGGGTGACACATTATTTGTCATCGGTGAATACACTAATTCAACATACAATCCAGACTATTCATATTCCGGTGATATTAACGATGGCCAAATTTGGAAAAAAGAAAACACGATAAGTTTAAAAAATATCCATGGCAAACCCAATAAATATATCACTTTAAAAGCTTATGATGGAAACACAAAAATAAAAGGAGATGGAGCTAATATTTTTAGAGTACTAAACGCATCTTATCTTAAGATAATTGACTTAGATATCAGTGGTGAAGTTGAAAGGATACCACTTTCTACAGCGAAAGCACTACAATTTCTTTATAAAGATAAAAATAATACTGTTCATTATCGAGTGCAACCCGGCACCTCTGATAGCGAAATTGCAAATATGACTTTTCCGAAACTTAAAAATATTAAAAGACCATCGTATACAGATACCAGAGGAATATATTTTTCAAATGTTAATCATATCGATCTTATAAATAATCATGTACATCATACTCCGGGGAATGGATTTAGAGTAGCTGATTGTGAGTACATCAATATTATTGGCAATGAAGTAGATAATTGTTCAAGAAAATCCTTTTCAGGAACACACGGATTGGTGGTAACAAAAGCAACAAGTACCGATACTTTTTCGGGCTATAAGATAAAAATAATTGGAAATAAAGTACACCATAATTACAATGAGATATATTCATGGGCTCCTAGCAAGACTATTATTTCACCGGGAATAGATGAGGGGAAAGGTATTTCTCTACAAAGAAACGACAAAGATAGTAATTGGAATCATGGTAGATTTTTGGTCGAGAATAATATTTGTTATTGGAACGGATATTCAGGTATTCATACTAACTCAGGATTGAGAATGGATTTTATCAATAATACTTGTTATATGAATTCCTATACGAAAACAATATATGAAGCAGGTCAGCATGACATCGGTGGTAACATCGGTATAAGCACTCAAAGGAGTGATGATATCCATATCATCAACAATATCTCAATTATAGACGGAAATCTAAAAAGAAGTGCAATTGCTGCCGCTAATACAGTCAATCTTACTGTTAAAAACAATATCATCTATAGTTCTACAGGAACACTTGAAGAAGACGATGACATTGTTGATGTTCAGATTAATACAAGAATAGTAAATCCCAAGTTCGTGGATGCAGAGAATTTTGATTTTAATTTAATTTCAGATTCTCCTGCAATTGACAAAGCGGATACTTCATTTGCTCCTGCTACTGACTTTTTTGGTCACACAAGAGATAACAATCCGGATATTGGGGCTATCGAATTTATAAAAAACACAGATAATGATGGTGATGGATACAATTCTGATATTGACTGTGATGATAATAATGCGGCAGTAAATCCAGGAGCTACGGAAATACCTTATAATGGTATTGATGATGATTGTAATGAAGAGACCCTTGATGACGATCTCGACCAAGATGGTTTTGACCATAATTCCGACTGTGATGATAATAACCCAGCAGTAAACCCTGATGCTACGGAAATACCTTATAATGGAATTGATGATGATTGTAATGCAGAGACCCTTGACGATGACCTCGACCAAGATGGTTTTGACCATAATTCCGACTGTGATGATAATAACCCAGCAGTAAACCCTGATGCTACGGAAATACCTTATAATGGAATTGATGATGATTGCAATGTAGAGACTCTTGATGACGATCTCGACCAAGATGGTTTTGACCATAATTCCGACTGTGATGATAATAACCCAGCAGTAAACCCTGATGCTACTGAAATACCTTACAATGGTGTTGACGATGATTGCAATGCAGAGACTCTTGATGACGATCTCGACCAAGATGGTTTTGACCATAATTCCGACTGTGATGATAATAACGCAGCAGTAAATCCTAATGCTACGGAAATACCTTATAATGGTATTGACGATGATTGCAATGCAGAAACTCTTGATGACGATCTTGACCAAGATGGCTATTTAATTGCCGATGATTGTGATGATACTAATCCTAATATATATCCCGGAGCGCCTGAAATACCTGACAATGGTATAGACGAGGACTGCGATGGAAAAGATTTGACCACAGCTGTTGATGAAGCATACAGTTTAAATATAGTTATAAATCCAAATCCGGCGAGAAATTATTTGTACATAACTTTGGATAGGGATTTTGATTTTGAGATTAAATTTATTAATATTTTTGGCAAAATAGTTTTATCAGAAAGAAATATTAAAAGAATAGATATAAGT
>JALVAD010000258.1 GCA_027011385.1 Saprospiraceae bacterium
GGTTTTACCTATCCATCCTGTTTCTTTATTAACCAATTTGATTTTGTACCAAGTATTGATACTATCAATTAGCTGCAGTTTTTCTCCCGGATCGAGTTTGTATAATAAATCACTCCTGTTGTCCGGTGCTTTAAATAAACTATCAGCTTGAATTAAAATACATTTATCATTATCGTATAACACATCGTATTTTCTAAATGAAGCAAACAGCGAAAGAATAAAAAACAAAATTAATAAAGTATTTATAATAGGTAAATATCCATTGAATCTATAGTTTTTAATCCAATTAAGACCTAATATAACTGCTAAAATCAAGGCAAAAAATATAGATAGAAATGTCCATATCCCAAGTCCGAAAAAGTCTGAAGTTCTTACCCACCAACGTCGCAGAAAAAAATCGGGGAGCTCTACGATTTCAGAATCTATTTTTCTTCTGGTTAGATATAAATTGTGTTTAATATCTGCATCATTTGGTCGATATTTCAGGGCTTTTTCGTAATACAAGACCGCTTTACCCAAATCGTTCTTTTTGTAATAGAAATTGCCTAAGTTATAGTACAAATCAGGGGAATAATACCCATCTTGAAGCAAAGAATCATACAATGTTATTGATTTGTCAAAGTTGCCGTTATTGTATTCCTTACCGGCCTTATTCAATATATCTTCTTGAGAAGAAATGTTTGTTATAGCAAAGGCTATATAGAACAAAAATAGAAAAATCGTTCTCATGATTAATAACTTTGATCGTTGCTTCGAATTAATTCTACTTTCTCAACGATAAAGTGATGATAATAGTGTTTTTTATAAGAAAAAATAAGTGAAATTTTATTTCGATATCACCACAAGTTTTCTAAAAATAGATTTTTTACCATTTCTTATTATATTATAAAAATACATTCCGGGTTGCCAAGCAGAGATTTGTATAGTTTTTGTATTATTATTGACTGTTTTATCAAATACAATATTACTGACTATATCCTTTATTATCAATCTATCACCAGCCAATAAATTTCTGAATTCTACTGTTTCAACAGCAGGATTTGGACTTGCAATGATATTATATATATTGATTTGGCTTGTTTTATCAGGTTTTGATTTACCATAACTTGTAAATTTCAGATCGTCAAAATAAAATCCGTCACCATTTACGTATGGGTCTGAATTCATCACGAATTTTATGAAAATAGAATCACCTGCAAAATTGCTAATATCCAAATTTACATCTGTCCATTCATCTTGTGTACCGTCAAAAACAGGCTCGTCAGGAAGTTGATCCTTAGTACCTAAAACGGTGTTTTTGCCGCATAAAGCAGTTAATTCACTTAGGTCTTTTCCTGCAAATACTGCTGTCCAATCATAGGCTTTCTCAATATCCCATTTTGCCTTGAAACTTAAGAATACAAATTTGTTTTCAGGTACATAGAACTTGTTTTTAGTGATCAATTCATTTTTTGTATTTGGGGAATAGTTACTATTCGGGGAGTCTGTAATGGAGTAATCCGATGAAACAAAATATTTATTTGTGGTATTCCAAGTTCCGTTAGTACTCCATTCATCGATATTATTACAGTCGGAAATATATTGCTCTTTGATTATAGCATAAGTCTTTTGGATAGTGTCTTTAAATTCAAAATTACCGTTGTCAACAGTGATTTCAAAATAGAAAGTAGTGCCGTCGATTACATTTTCGCCAAGCTTAAATATAATGAGTTTACTTATTGTCTCAAAGGAATCCAAATAAATATCTTCCGTGTTATCAATAATATCAGAGTCTATACTTTTTACCCGGAACGTGAATGATCCGTTTTTTAATCCGGTATTGGTAATATCAAAGGACAAAGTATCATTTTTTGAGATAATGTTTGTTGTTGTTTCCTCAAAGCTTACATATGGCTCTATTACCGATGCTGCCGTTAAATTAAGGAATACATTGTCTTTGCATTGTTGTATAATTGAATTTTTATCCGGCCAAAATCCTTCTGTTCCAACTTCGGGTGTAAAAGTGAAAATCTTTTGTTTTTTGCTTGTATCACCATACATCCAATCATCAGAATCTCCATTAGCTGAATACCCAACAGTTTGGATCGCCAATCCTGAATTGTAATTGTTTTCACTTGTAAGCAGTTTGCCTATAGCTATAAATGCTGTGGAATCCTCGGTTTCTGCAGGTTTATAACCCCAAGGATGAATAAGTAAATTGCTATAACTATGAAAATTCAAAGCGATAAGAAAATTGTGATTTTCGCAAAAATATTTAACTGCCTTGGTTTCTACTTCTGAAAATCCATTTGTTCCTCTATATGTATCAGAAGAAGCATTAGGGGAGGAACCATTATCATCGTAGCCCCATTTGTAACCGTAGTTTCTATTGAGATCAACTCCATATACATCATCTCCAAAGTCATGTCTGTTTTTTCGCCAAAAGCCACCTCCGTTGGGATGTTCTTTTTCATTGAATAGATATCCGTCAGGATTCACGCAGGGAATAAAATACATTTCTCTATTATTGACCAAATAAGTGATTTGATCATTTTTGCCATAATTTTCAAGGAGATACCACATATAATAGACCATTTGCATCATACTTACGGGTTCTCTCGCATGGTGAAGAGCTGTGTACAATATTTCCGGTTCATTTTCTTTTGTCCCAGGATTATCTGATATTTTGTACCAGTATATCGGTCTTCCTTCTGCTGTGAGAAATGTATCGATTACCTGTCTTTTAGTTATTAAATTCGGATACAGTTTATTCATTGAGTCCAGACTTTGCAGCATTTCGTTATATGTCATATTTCCTGCCATCGAACCAAGATGAAAATTATCCGGAGTTTTATAGTCTTTTTTCGAATATGTACTGCAATTTTCTCCTCCCCTGAAATCTACCTCTTCTTGTCTATGGGAAATCTCTTTTTGCAAATCTTGAACCATCAACTTGTAATTATAACCGGCAGACCTTACCATTTGGAGTTCTTTTGAGGATAACTCACAGATAAAGTATTTGCCTTTTTTAAATATACCATGATCAAGTTCAATCCCTGTTTTTCTTAAGCCTTGAATGCTTTTGTCCCTTAAGTCGATTTTCACTCTAGAGTATTGTTCTTGAGCTTTCAAAGTTATAATCGAAATAAAGATAATTAGAATTGTAAGATATTTTGTCATAATAAATTTTTTTCAGATACTTAATATTAATGTAGATGCTAATCAATCTATAATATCTGTTGGTTTTAAGCTTCAAAAACGTTACAAAATAATACCAAATAAATTTTAAAATGGTATATATAGAGAAATTAAAATTTGATATGTTTTCTTGTATGCACTAACTACATTTTCGTTAATTTATTGTTTACATCCTACTATCTAAAAATATTCCAAAAAGATACATTTTAAATTTTGTAGTTTTTTTTGCAAGGACTATTTAGATTATAGTAATAAATTCGGTTAATTTACCGATAATACAAAATATCGGTTAAATAGCCGATAATGTAAGATATCGGTTAAATAGCCGATATTTATTTGAAAAGTAATAATAATATTCTATATTTGCATTAATATATACAATTATGATAGCAATACTAACCGGAGATATTATTAATTCAAGAAAGGATAAACAAGGAATATGGAGAGATAAACTTAAAAACATACTTTCGATATATGGTAAAGAGCCTGAGAATTGGGAAATTTTCAGAGGAGACAGTTTTCAACTTGAAATATCTCTACTCGAATCGTTAAAAGCTGCATTGTCCATTAAGGCTTCGATAAAACAGATAAAAGATATAGATGTAAGGATAGCTATTGGAATAGGGGAAAAAGATTATGAATCAAACAGGATTACACAATCGACCGGGGCGGCTTTTATTAATTCGGGAGTGTGTTTCGATAATCTAAAAAAGTATTCATTATTGATAAAATCACCCAATTCAGAATTTGATGAAGAAATGAATTTATATTTGATTTTGGCTTTACTAGTTATGGATAATTGGCTACCGGTTACAGCTCAAGTCGTAAAAGAAAGCATTTTACATCAAGAAATGAATCAAATCGTTTTGGCAAAAATGCTGGGTAAATCACAAAGCACTATTAGTGAGGCACTAAAAAGAGCCGGATATGATGAAATAATGAAAATGGAAAAACGATATAGGAAATTGGTAAATCAATATTTTATGGTTGATAAGTTAAATGAGAAATAATGGAATTTTTAATAAAATTATTACTTGCTCACATTCTCGGGGATTTCCTATTTCAACCGGATAAATGGATTAAAGATAAACAAAGGAATGGAATTCGTTCCAAATATCTGTATTATCATATTGGAGTACATTTATTGATGCTTTTAATTATCTTAGGATTTGATTTTAAATTTTGGTTAGGGTATTTAATTATTGTTATATCTCATTTTGTATTGGATGTACTAAAAGTGTATTTGCATGAGAAAATCAATGGAGTGTATCTGTTTTTTATAGACCAAATCACTCATGTCGCTGTATTATATGGTGTTGTGAAATATTATATGGATTTTCATCTAAATATTGATATTTTGTCATACAAATTCTTATTATTGTTTGTGGTTTTATTGCTTGTAACCAAAGTGTCTTCCATTATTATCAAATTGATAATGGCAAAATGGGCTTTGGGAGACAATGCAATTGATTCATCCTTAAAAAATGCAGGAGCTACAATAGGAATATTAGAACGATTGTTTGTATTTGCCTTTGTAGTGACCAACCACTGGGAAGGAATTGGATTTCTGTTAGCAGCGAAATCAGTATTCAGGTTTGGAGACCTGTCAAAATCAGATGATCGAAAATTAACAGAATATATTCTCATAGGTACTCTGTTAAGTTTTGGATTTGCTATTTTGACAGGAATTCTTTATCAATATTTTTATCTGAGATGATTTATGTATCTATTCAGGTAGAATCATTTTGATTGAAAAAAAACCACTTTTTTCGCCTTAAGTTAGCTTTTTTTTTACTTATGCCAAAATGTTAATAAGCTTTATGGTTTTTCAATTCAAAAGCACCCTACCTGAGTTGATACTGTAGATTATTTACTCCTATCTTCTTCCTTAGGTCTTTTTGGATGTAGTGATTTTATATTTTTAAGTTTATTATTCAATACTTCAATAGCTTTTTCCAACTGCGGATCTACTCCTCTTGCCAATTGAGTAGGATCTTCATTAACTTCAATATTAGGATCTACTCCATATCCTTCTCTAAACCATTTACCATCGGGATCCATCAATCTGAATGTCGGTACAGTGATATATCCACCATCTATCAATCTTGGAGCTCCGGAAATACCGATCAATCCTCCCCAAGTTCTTGTTCCAATCAATTCTCCGAGTTTTGATTTTTTGAAGTAATCGGGGAATGCATCTCCACCTGAACCTGACCAGCCGTTGATAAGCATTACTTTTGGTCCAAAATTGGCTTTTCGAGGTACTTGCCAAAGCTTGCCTGCTCTGGAAGCAACATAATTTAAGGGTTTTCTATTGAGCAGTTCAATAAATCTATCGGGTATTTGACCGCCATTGTTCCATCTTTCATCTATTATGAGTGCATCTTTGTTCCATTGTGCATAGAATTGTCTAGCTAGCTCTCTTTGTCCGTCACCACCGGTACTTGGAACGTAGATATATCCTACTCGACCATTAGTAGCCTGTTCAACTCTTTTTCTGTGTTTTTCTATCCATTCAAGATTTCGCAACCTTGTTTCATTTCTAAGTGTTTTTACATAGATAGTTTTTGCTTTATTGATATCTTTGTCCTGTCCGAATAGGAGTTCAACAGTCTTACCCGCTGTATTAGTGAATGCTTCATAAGGATTTTTGTATTTTGACAGCAAGTTTCCATTGACGGCAAAAATATAATCTCCTTCTTTGATTCCAAGACCTGATTTTTCAAATGGAGATTTGACTTCCGTTTCCCAGGAAGCCGGTTTAACTATATGAGCTATTTTGAATAAATCGCCTTCTTTAGCCCAATTTATTCCCAAATATCCGACATTTTTTCTGCTTGATCTCTCAGAATCGCCCCCACCTTTATAGGTATGCGAAGAATTCATCTCACCCAATAGTTGACCGATAACATAATTGACATCCCATCTCGTTACGCATTGGTCTATTAGTTTGGAGTATCTTTTTTTCATTTTATTCCAATTTACGCCGTGCATATCTTTATCATAGAAATAATCCCTTTCCAATCTCCAAACTTCCGTGAACAGTTGATGCCATTCTGCCCTTGGATCTATTTCCATATTGAGGTTGTCAAAAGAAATAGGTTTTTCGATCTTTTGACTTGCTGCCGGTTTTACAAAACCCAGATTTCTGCCTTGAAAGACCATTATCGATTTGCCATCAGCTGTAATCTCATATCCTCGAACATCATCGATTATTTTTTTGTCTTCTCTTTTCTTAAAATCATAATAATACAATGTTGATTTACCTTTCCTTGTTCCTGAATTAGGATATTTCACAAATATCAATTTGCCTTTTACAGTTGCGAGACTACCGATATTGCCAGCTTTTACAGGAAGTATTTCTATGCGTTGTTCTATATCATCAAAATCAATTTTTATTTCTTTTTTATCTGTAGAATCTTTTTTTACTTTATCTTTTTTCTCTTCTTTATCTTTCTTCTTGTCATCCGATTTCTCTGTTTTAATTGTGACGGTATCATTTCTTTCGTTCAGTAGTGATTTTACATCTTCACGTAAGGGCATCACACCGATAGTCGTTCCATTGGAATATATCCAAGTAGCATCATAATCGGAGTAAATCGAAGAAAAATCTCTTGTGGTGGTGAAAAATATATACTTACCTTCTTTGTCAAAAACAGGATTTGAATCGTCATAAAATCCGGAAGTCAATTTTGTGTTTTTCTTTGAATTTACATTATATACATAGATGGAACTATTGTCATTGCCTCCGTTTTTGGCATAGGTTAACCAATTGCTATCCTTGGACCAATCAACTTTGAAATTATTCATTCTCCAGTGAGCACCATCGATTTTATTGATTTTTTCCATTTTCCCGCTGGATATATCTATTAAATTGAAATAACCGTCTTGATTGATAAAAACGGCTTTTTTACTATTCGGAGACCAATAAATATTATATCTGTAGCCTGACTTAAATTTTGTCAAAACTTTCTCTGTCATGGTTTTTGAGTCTTTGATTACCAGTTGGTATTCACCTGATTTATCACTCCAATAAGCGATTTTTTTACCGTCTGGAGACCAAGAGGGATATCTTTCGGCAGAAGCTGATGATTGTGAAATGTTTTTTGTGACCCCAAATTCTTTTGGAACTGAAAATATCTCTCCTCTGGCTTCTACCAAAACTCTATTCCCGTCGGGGGAAGGCATTATATTGGATCTATAGTTTTTTACATTTTTTTGATGAGGTTTTAGCGAAACAAAATCACTTACAACTTTGATATTTACTTCATTGTATTTTTCTGTACTTAAATTCATCAAATACAGTTTTCCTCCTGCTTCAAAAACAATATCTTCAGGACCTTGCGAAGGAAAATTGATATCGTATTTTTTGAATTTTGTTATTTGTCTGTTTTTTCCAGTTTTTGTATCAAAGACCCAGATATTATTTCTTTTGTGCTTACCATTGTCTGACATATAGTAAATCTTATCCTTGTGCCACATTGGGAGTTCGTCATTGGCATCATTATTAGTTATATTTTTTGATTCGTAGGTATTGAGGTCAAAGATATAAATATCCGGTGCAGTACCACCTCTATATCTTTTCCAGTTTCTAAAAACACGACTTTTATCGGTGAAAGCGATTTTTTTCAAGTCAGGTGAAAAAGATCCTCTTTCAGCCATTTCCATAGGCAATTTTTCAGGGAGACCTCCATCAATTGATATTTTGTAAAATTGATTAAACCTTTGTTTACCGCTTTCTCTACTGCTAGAAAACAGGATGTTTTTGCCATCAGGATACCAGTCAATAATATTCTCACCCATACTATGAGCTGTAACCCTGTGCGGTATGCCACCGGAGATTGGTAATGTATAGATGTCGTATGTTCCATCATAATTGGCGTTATAAGCTATTGTATTTCCGTCCGGGGAGAATTTAGCGAAAGTTTCTCTTCCTTGAGGTGATGTAATTTTTCTGGCGATGCCACCCTTTTTGTTTACCAACCAAATATCATTGCCGTAAGTGAATACAATATTGTCTTTTGAGACATCGGGATATTGAATCATTTTGGCATTGAATTGAGCAAAAATACCAGTAGAAGCCGCTAAAAGTAAAATAGTAAAAAGGTTTTTCATAATGCAATTTTATTAATATTAAAAAAATCGTGTAGTTTGATTATGCATATGCAATTTTGGTACAAAAACTGCAAATAATATTTAAAATAACGCTAAAAATGATGATAAGTTACATTTTGTCCTTAATATTATAGATAAACCGGCTATATTTTTAGACTAAAACACGAAAGTATGTACTATGTGATTTATGTTAAAATATTTCGCTCTAATTGATTAAACATCATATATTTTAAGATGCTTAAAAAGGTGAATAGCAAGGTGTTAAATAATTAAAAAATATATATGGATTTTTTTTAATTATTTCCATATAAAATTCTTGGTATTT
The DNA here is from genome assembly GCA_027011385.1 of Saprospiraceae bacterium. Classification (GTDB taxonomy): domain Bacteria; phylum Bacteroidota; class Bacteroidia; order Chitinophagales; family Saprospiraceae; genus JADJGA01. The sequence continues at coordinate 8,618 of JALVAD010000258.1, forward strand.
AAATAGTTAAGTAGTACTTTTACGCTCGGGTATGTTTTCATGTGTTAGCATGGGGATGTATTTGTGTATTAAAGACGAATATTTATATAATAAACCAAAACTTAACCTGAGATGAAACTTAGAAGTATCTTCTACGCGCTATTGTTGTTGTTGTTTACTAATAGTATGATAACTGCGCAAGCTTGGACAAAAAATTTACCGCAAAAGATTTTTACGGAACTGACTTTATTTGATTATCAAAATGCCTTCAATGAATATTGTGATGGTATCGGTGTTGAAGACGGATATTATTTTGATCAATATGGTGAAAAGCATAAAATGCCCGGATGGAAGCAGTTTAAACGTTGGGAGTGGTATTGGGAGCAAAGAGTAGATCCGCAATCAGGAAAGTTCCCTGATATGAGTGCTGAGGATATGGTTAATCTATATTACAATCCTCCGGCGGGATTGCCAAATGGATTGGCTGCTGCAAATTGGACATCTTTAGGTCCTGATGCATCAACCGGAGGATATGCTGGAGTAGGAAGACTAAATTGCATCGCATTTCATCCTACAGATAATAATACTTTTTGGGTAGGAGCTGCTGCCGGCGGTATATGGAAAACTACTGATGGCGGTTCTTCTTGGACTGTATTGAATAACGGTACAGCAGTTTTGGGTATTAGTGATATTGTGATTCCTTCTGATTATGCAACTTCACATACTATTTATATCGCTACCGGAGATAAAGATCATACAGATAACAGAAGTGTAGGGGTACTTAAGTCGATAGATGGAGGAGTTACTTGGAATACAACAGCATTAGCTTATAATGTTTCACAAAATAAGATGGTAACACGGTTATTATTGGATCCAAATAATGATAATACACTAATCGCAGTTACCAAAGACGGTGTATTTAAAACTACAGATGGTGGTACAACTTGGCCTATGCTTAGTAATCCTGTTTATTATTTTATCGATATGGAATATAAGCCTGGAGATTTTAATACTCTCTATGGTGCCACCAAATATAATGGACAAGTTTGGAGAAGTACAGACGGTGGAGTGAATTGGACAAAAATATTAGATACCGGCAAACAAAGAGCTGAGGTAGCAGTTACTTCGAATGATGCTACATATGTTTACGTTTTGATTTCAAATACCGATAGCGGTTTATATGGAGTATATAAATCAACAGACAGTGGAGCTAGTTTTGCTCAGGTCTATGATGGTACGGCAGCAAATCACAATCTATTAGGATGGAATGTTGACGGAAGTGGATCGGGAGGTCAAGGGTGGTATGATTTATCACTTGCTGTAAATCCTTCGGATAAAAACATGCTTTTTGTTGGAGGTGTAAATACATGGAAGTCTACCGATGGAGGATCTACTTTTACAATTTCAAATCATTGGTATGGTGCAGGAGGAAATCCTGCAGTTCATGCTGATAAACATAAGTTGCGTTATAGATCAAATGGAGACTTGTTTGAATGCAATGATGGTGGAGTTTATATAACTACCGATGACGGAAGTACTTGGACGGATAAGACCAATGGAATGGTTATAAGTCAAATGTACAGACTTGGAGTGTCTCAAACTGTAGCTACAGAAACTCAATGCGGATTGCAAGATAATGGTACAAAGCTAATCACAGGTGGAGTTTGGTCAGACGTAAGAGGTGGTGATGGAATGGAATGTATAATTGATTATACCGATGTTAATGTACAATATAATACATATGTAAATGGGGCAATTGATAGGACTGATGATCATTGGGGAAGTTCTCATAGTGTTAAGCCATCAGGTGCAAGTGGGGCTTGGGTTACACCTTATGTTCTTGATCCTGTTGACCACAATACTGTTTATGCTGGTTACCAACATATCTATAAATCTACAGATAAAGGAGAAAATTGGAATATAATATATAACCTCAATTCATCAAGTAAATTCAGAGCTTTAGCAGTTGCTCCTTCAAATACACAGTATATCTATGCTTCTGAGCCTTATGTACTATGGAAAACAACTGATGGAGGTGCAAACTGGACAGATATAACAACAGGTTTGCCTAGTAATTTTATTACTTATATTGCAGTTAAAAATGATGATCCTAATACTGTTTGGGTTACATTGAGTACTTATAGTGGAAATTCTGTGTACCAGACTGTTGATGGAGGAAGTAATTGGACAGATATTTCTACAGGATTGCCTTCAGTTCCTTCAAATACAATAGTTCAAGATACATTGGTGACAGATCAAGTTGACCTTTATGTAGGTACTGATAATGGTGTTTATTATAAGGCAGGAGCTTCAAATTGGGCTTCTTTTAATGCAGGATTACCAAATGCTGATATTAGTGAACTTGAAATATTCTATGGGGCGAACCCTGAAGATAGTAAATTGAGAGCAGCATCATTTGCTAGAGGTCTATGGGAAACACCTATAATAGCACCTTGCTCAGTAACAATTACTCAAAGTGATGAAGGTACTTGTAATGACAATGGAACAGGATCAGATGCAAGTGATGATTGGTTCGATATTACTTTTAATGCTACTGCCGTGAGTAGTGCTTCAACTCAGTACCAGGTTGTATTAAATGCAAATTCTGATGGAACTGGAGGAACGGTTTTGGGCACATCTGATTACGGAACTGCTATTACAGTAGGAACATCAAGTAATCCGCCATTTGTAGCAGACGGTGCAACAACTTATAATATTACAATTAGAGATGCCACAAATAATCTATGTCATGCTGATTATACCACAGCAACAGTGGCTAGTTGTTCAAGTGCACCTGCAATATGTAGTGAATTGTTTATTTCAGAATATATAGAAGCGGTTGCTAATTGGAGAAATAGAGCTTTGGAATTATACAATCCAACGGCTAACACTATAGATTTAGATGCCGGTGATTATAAACTTTTATTATATAACAACGGTAATTCAACGTTTAATCAATCAATAGATTTAACAGGAACAATTGCTCCCTATAGTACTTTTGTGCTTACAAGAAATGATGCTGACGCCGCTGTTGTTGCATTGGCAAATCAAACAACTAACCAGATAGGTCATAATGGGGATGATGCATATGAATTGCGAAAAAATGGAAATTCTGGGACTATCATTGATTGTATTGGTCAAGTTGGTTTTGATCCAGGCAGTTATTGGGGAACAAATTCTTGCGGAACTAGAAATAATACTTTGACTAGAAATGCAGATGTTCAAGTAGGTGATTCAAATAGTGGTGATGCTTTTGATCCTTCTATTGAATGGACATGTCAAGGTTCTGATAATTTCTCTTTATTAGGAAGTCATACCAGCGATTGTTATGTTCCACCTGTTTGTTCATTAACTATTGATCAAAGTGATGAAGGTACTTGTAATGATAATGGTACGGGAACAGATGCAAGTGATGATTGGTTTGATATTACATTTAATGCATCCTCTACCAATGGTGGAGCGACAGATAAATATGAAGTTGTACTTAATGCAAATACTGATGGAACAGGAGGAACGGTTTTAAATACAGGGGGAACAACTTATGGTACGGCGGTTACAGTTGGTGATGCAACAACTCCACCATTTGTAGCAGATGGTACTACGACTTATAATATAACAGTAAGAGATATAGATGATCCTACTTGTCACTCAGATTATACTACTTCTCCTGTTAATAGTTGTTCAACAGGAACAATTACAATAGGAAATAGTGGTGGTCCGACAATTGCAGATCCATGTACTTGTGCGGGAGACGGATTGTTTGATGAAGAAATAGTCATTAGTTCTTCAACGGGAGAAAATTGGGTGCTTGCCAGCAATACAGGGTATCAAGATCCCGGTACTGGTGCAGATTTTGCTATTGGAACAGCCTTTGTGGAAACACCTGCAGGAAGTGGTTCATATTCATTAGTAGGACAGCATGTGGATGATATAGGATATTCAATTACAGCAACCAGTACTTCTCATCCGGGGGTAACACTTTCAATATCCAATGAGTGTTGGTATCCGGATCCAAGTATTACAGGACTTAATGCATCATATTGTATAGATGATCCTGATGTACCTTTGACAGGTGATGCACAATTAGGAGACGGAAGTGGACCGGCAAATGTGGAGATTAGTGGATTTACTATTGATGGAGCTACGGCAACTTTATTTCAGCCGGCAGTTCTTGGGGCAGGAACTTATGAAGTGATATTTAGTTTTGATGCTTTAGATGATGATCCAAATGAACATCATCCCGGTTGTGTAGCTTTTGATACAATGGATGTTACAGTTAATGCACTACCTACTGTGGTAGCGTTAAGTAATAGCCCTGTATGTATGGGTGATGATATAAATTTACAAGAAACGGGAGGGGAAGCTGTAACTTGGAGTTGGACAGGACCAAATGGATTCACCTCAACAGATCAGAATCCTACTATATCAGGAGCAACAGCGTCCGCAGCCGGAACATATACTGTAGTTGGCACAAATGCTGCTGGATGTGAAGATGAAGCTACCGTAGATGTAGTTGTTAATCCACTGCCAACTGTGGTAGCGGGCAGTAATAGTCCTATATGTGAGGGAGAAGATATAAATTTAACAGAGACTGGTGGAGAAGCAGATACGTGGAGTTGGACGGGACCAAATGGGTTCACCTCAACAGACCAAAATCCTACGATAGCCGGAGCGACAGCAGCTGCCGCCGGAACATATACAGTTGTTGGAACCAATAATACAACAGGATGTGAAGATGAAGCTACCGTAGACGTAGTAGTTAATCCAAAACCTGATGCACCGATAGTAGATGATATAACAGTATGCGAAGGAGGAAGTACCAATATAGTGCCCCAACAGCCAGGGGGAGGTGGAGGAACACCGACTTGTGGATTGACAGGAGATGTAGGTATTACCGGCATTATGGACGGACCATTGACTGGAGGAACACCTAAATTTGTTGAATTATATGTGTATAATACAACGGATTTTACAGGATGGTCATTGAGAAATCATAATAATGGGAACACAGGAGTATCTAATTCAACAGATTTAACACCTTTGGGTACTGTGAATGCAGGCGAATATATATATGTTATAAGATTTGGAAATGGAGGAGCAAACGAACAGGCATTTTTGGATTGGTTTGGATTGACACAAGCTCAATATGATGCAATGAATACAATAGCAGGCTCTGCACCGAATGTTAATGGAGATGATGCAGTTACTCTGTTTGATGGAACAGATATAATAGACCAATACGGAGTGGTTGGAGTAGATGGAACTGGACAGACCTGGGAATATAAAGATGGATGGGCATACAGGAATGATGAAACAGGACCAAACGGTACAGGCTTTACTGATACTGAATGGGCGTATAGCACCCCTGATGCTTTGGACGGAGAGACATCAAATGCAACAGCACAAACACCATTTCCGATTGGAACATATATATGTACAGGGGGAACAGGAGGTTCAGCACTGTTCAATTTTTATACAGACGCTGCATTGACAAATCTAGTAGCGGGAGCTGTTGCTTCATATGATCCCGGAACAACACCAAATAATAGCCCACAATCGATATGGGTTACACAAATAAATACAACTACAGGTTGTGAAAGTGATGCAGTAGAAGTAGTAGTTACGGTATATGAGCAACCCAGTGCGGACGCAGGAGACAATCAGTTTTTCTGTGATTTACCTGCTGCAGTAAATATTAGCGCAACTGCAAATTACCCTGGACAATGGACAACGACAGGAGCAGGAACAATAGCTAATGCTACGAGTACAGCTACAAGCTATACACCAGATGCAGCAGATTTAGGAACGACAGTAGTAATGACATGGACGACAAGTTCACCAAATGCAACAGGCTGTGAAGATGCAGTTGATAGTATCGGTGTTACATTTGTACCACCAACAGAAGATGCAGAATTCAAATACACACAAGAAGAATATTGCCCGGATGATGGTAATCCAACAGTGACACATACTACCGGAGTAGATGGAATATATACCTGGACATTAGTAAGCGATGGACCTGATCTGGTTATAGATAAGCATACAGGAGAAATAGATATGAATGCCAGTGATTGGGGTACATACGATATAACTAATACGGTAGACGGAAGAGGTAATTTGGTAATTACCGGAATTATAGATGGAGACTTACCGGGAGGATTGCCAAAAGCAATAGAAGTATATGCGATCAAAGATATATCAGATTTGAGTAAATATGGTTTGGAAAGAGCCGCAAATAATAACGCGTCAAATGGAGTACCGAGTTTTGTATTTCCGGACGATGCAGTAGCGGCAGGAACATATATATGGATATCAAAAGAAACAGTTGAGTTTAATAACTTCTTTGGATTTGATCCAACATATACAAATAATATTGCTAATGGAAATGGAGACGATGCAATAATATTGTACAATGACGGACAAGTAATAGACGTATTTGGAGAAGTTGGACAAAACAATAATATTGCAGAATGGGATTACAAAGATGGTTGGGCATACAGAATTAATAATACAGGACCTGACGGAACTTTATTTACTGTAGATAATTGGACTTATTCACAACCGAATGCCTTGGATGGAGAGACAAGCAATGCAACAGCGGCGACGCCATTTCCATTAGGAACATATACGACGACATTCACAGGATCATGTGATGCTACGACGCATACGGAAAGAGTAGTGGTTGGAGACTTAGAGGCGCCGGTAATCAATTGTCCAGGCGATATGAATGTATTTTTGGACGCTGGCGAATGTAGCATATTTTTATGGTATGATGATCCAGATGTAATGGATAATTGTGATGATGATCCGACAATAGTAGTATCTTCCGGACCTGCTAAGGGGAGTGAATTTACACTTTTAGGCACACCATATACGGTAGAGTTTGAAGTGACGGATAAATATGGTAATGGACCTACTAAATGTACATTTGATATAGCTATTCACGGATATCCAAAGCCACTTGACGGTACATTGATATGTAATGATGATGTACAAATATCGCTGGATACGAGCTGTAATATTCAAATGAATGCAGACAATTTCTTGGAAGGAGGACCATATCAGTGCTATAATATGTTTGAAGTATATGTTGATGATCCTGCATTTGTCGGAATGAATGTAAGCAATGAAAAGATACATCTTGATCCTGGAACATATATGGTAACGGTAAAAGATGCAGCTAATGGAGGTAATAACTGTATGACGACAATCCATGTATTTGATAAAATTGCACCTGAGATAGAATGTAATTGTCCAGAAGGAGGTGAATTTCCAGAAGGAAGTGAATGGTTAGGAGAGATAAAAGGTAGATTTACAGGAAAAGATAATACCTATAATATACGTGACAATTGTTACAATTTTGGAACAATGGAAGTATTACCAGATAATGGAGCACATTATTATGATATATATGCGATAGAAGTATCAGTAGATGGAGATTATGATTTGAGTATGAGTGATGATAATAGTAAAGCGATACTAGGAATATATGAAACCTATTTCAACTCTGCTGAAGTGTGTAGCAATCTAATTTTTGGAGATGGCGGCTATTTCAATTTCTTAGGATCATTTTATGTAGAGCCAAGCAATACAGTAACATTGCAAGCAGGAAAACAGTATTATCTGGTAGTATCAGACTTTGATGATTTATACAAAGGCAAATATACAGTAAATATAGAACCACCGGCAGACGGGCATGTTTACTTTACAAAAGCGGTTTATTCAGATAAATGTACATTTGCCGGATGTTATAATTCAAATAAAGCCTATGATTTTGAAGCACCGGCTGTAACAGATAATTGTGATGTAGATGTTGTTCTTTTGTCGTCAGAAGTAGTGGATATGGATGGATGTGGAAAACAAAAGTTTGTAAATGTATGGCAAGCGATAGACTTAGGAGGCAATGCTGTAACTTGTACGCAAGAATATATTTTACAAGGAACAGATTTGGGTAAAATCCAATGGCCTGTAAACTATGATGATTTGCCATTTAATAAACCGATGCTTGAATGTGATGGTAGTTATCCATTGGATCAATATGGTAACCCAAGCCCATATAATAAAGGTGGCTTGGAAGGTACAGGGAAACCCTCAGGGTTTAGTAATGCGTGCGGTACGGTAGAGATATTCTATACAGATGAAGTATATACGGAAGATGATGGAGTGATTTGTGGAACAAAGATAATCAGAACTTGGACTGTGGTTAACGACTGTACAGGCGCTGTATTGAAGAATAAGCAGATAATAAGGATTACGGACAAGACTGCACCTGAATTTATGGTAAATGAGGATATAGTTGTAAAAGCAAAAGCGTATATATGTAATGCAAATGTTGATATGCCTGCGATAATGCATCTAAAAGATAATTGTTGCGCTACACCAAAATGGTGGATAACAACAGATATGAACTTTGAAATAGAAGGAGATATCAATGGCAACGGATATGTAGATGCAAATGAGACATGGACTGTAATGAATGTACCACTAGGTAATTATAGGGTATGTTATCACGCTGTGGATTGTTGCGGAAATGAAGTTGAGCAGTGTTTCAATCTTAGAGTAGAAGATCAAAATCCACCGATAGCAGCATGTGAGCAATTCAAGCAAGTATCATTGACTGCAAATGGTAGTGCTAGATTATACGCATATGATTTGAGTTCAGGCTCATTTGATAATTGTAATCCGGTACATTTCAAGATATTGAGAGTAAATGATGATTTTGAGTATGATGGAGGTTGTCAAGAATTGAATGGAGATGACAAGCCTAGTACGCCAAGATATCAGGATGATAATGGAAATTGGAAGAACAATGAGGTATGGTACGACGATAATGTATACTATTGCTGTGAAGATGTAGGAAGAGATATAATGACATCATTGAGAGTATTTGATACAGATCCCGGTGCAGGAGCGATTAATCCTAAGAGATTTTTACCTGGCGGAGATTTGTATGGACACTACAATGATTGTTGGGCAATGGTACATGTGGAATGTAAGATACCACCTGCATTAACATGTCCAGATCTACCTGTAACATGTGAGGAGAATTTGGATCCATTTGAAAATACGAGATTGATGCCTGAAGTGGTACATGTTTGCAAATTGGATACGATCTTCTATTCAGACAAGAGAGATAACGGAATATGTGGAGGAAAGATAACAAGGACATGGACTGCTATAGGATGTGGGATGCCAACAAGCTGTAGACAAAAGATTACAATTACTACAACGGAAGAATTTGATCCATGTACAATCAAATTCCCAAGAGATGTCAAGGCTGATTGTTCAAAAGAGCTTAAAGATGGAGGCGAACCTATATGGGATGAGAATCCATGTAATGTGGTTACAGCAGAAGTTATAAATGAAGACACCTTTAGATTTGTAGATAATGCCTGCTATAAAATAGTGAGAGAATGGGCAGTAATAGATTGGTGTGTATATGAACCAAATACAGGAGCAGAAGACAATGTAGATGCGATAAGTGGAACGAAATTGAATTGCGCTCAATTGGTAAGAGACGGATATTATAGATATACACAAGTGTTGATGGTTACGGACTTTATCCCACCGACGATACATGTGACAGATGCATGTATTGGATTTACTGACGGATGTATAGCCGAGGGAGCAACAGTTACGGCATATGCTACAGATTCATGTAATATAGAGCAGAAGTTTAACTGGAAATACATAGTTACTAATATGGACACTTGGGAGACAGTACAGTATTCATATAATTATACACCAACGCCTGACACAGGAGTAAAAGGAAAGCGTTCTAAGGACAATTTGGATAGAACAGCTGTTGCTAGTTTACTTATAGTAAATGCGATACCGGAGGGACACTATAGAGTTACATGGACGGTTGGAGACGGATGTGGAAATGCAAATTCAGTGTATCAATACTTTGATGTTGTAGACAAGAAAGCACCGACACCTGTAATGGTAAATGTGGCTACAGCCTTGATGCAAAATTGTATGGTAGAGGTATGTGCTAAGCAATTTGATAAAGGCGGATGTGATGGAAGTTGCATATCATCATATGATAATTGTACACCTAAGGAAGAGTTGTACTTCACATTTAATGAAGTATTGCCAAAATTGGAAGTTAATCCAAATAAATGGCAAAAACAATACGCGAAATATGGAAGATATTTCTTTGATCCAACAACAGGGTTAATCTCAACGGAGGAAAAATATATGTTTGGAGAAGCCTATGCGTGGGATCCTGTAAATAGGACAGCATGTAGAGTATTTGGAATAGACAGAGCAGGAAATGCACCTGATTTAACGAATTTCTTGAAGATATATGTTTGGGATAAATTTGCCTTGAATGATGATTGTGATGATAATAACTTTGACTATGCTACAGTGGTATTGAATATCAATAAAGGAGACGAAGACGATTGTCCTGGATTTGGGTCATTAGTATCAGGAATGGTAAGTACTTGTTCAAATGATAAAGCAGTGTCAAATGTAAAAGTTGCATACAATGATAGTGAGAATATCAAGGAATCATTGAGTAATGCGAATGGAGAGTATTCTATCGAGTTAGGCAACCATAGTTACAAAGTTACAGCTACAAAGACAACTGCAGGCATAGACGGAATTTCTACATTGGATATAGTACTAATCCAAAAACATTTGTTGGGAATTAGGAAAATAAAAGATGTATGTAAATACGCAGCTATGGATGTTACAGGAGATGGTAAAGTGACTGCATCAGATATATTGAAATTGAGAAAGAAGATATTGGGTAGTATAGAGAGAGAAGTTGAATGGAACTTTATAGACGATGCATATATTGAAGATCATCCGACAACAAGCGGATTTTCACTTAAGAATTCATATATCAAGACAGTAGTAGTTAATGACAATAAGACACAAAGCAATACTGATTTTGTTGGAATATATGCAGGAGATGTTAATTTGAGTAGTTCAATATTGGAGACTAGAAGTGCAGTAAATACAATTATTGAAGTAGATAATGTTGATTTGAATGAGGGTGCGGAGCTTGAGATTCCAGTATATGGAAAGGATATTTCTAAGTTGTATGGAGCACAAATGACGATAAAAGTAGAAGGATTGGAAATCCAAGAATTGAAATCCGGATTGATGAATATTAGTAGAGCAAATTATAATATTGCAGACGGACAATTGGTATTGAGTTGGAGTGATGCAATGGGTATTGAGAATACAGGAAACAAAGTACTATTTACGATAATTGCTAAATCCAAAATCAATGGAGAATTGTTAGATGTATTGAGTGTCAATGACAATGTATTGAAGTCAGAAAGCTATACAGGAGCTGAGCTTGAAATCAAAGGAGTGAAATTGGATTACAGAAACGTAGAGAATATGTACAAGCTATATCAGAATGAGCCTAACCCATTTTCAGATAAGACAATTATCGGATTTGAGTTACCGCAAAGTAGCGATTATAGTTTGACTATATTTGATGTTACAGGAAAATTGATAAAGAAAGTAAACAGAAAGGGTAAATCAAGTTACAATTCCGTAGAATTGACGAAAGAAGAACTTGGAGCATCAAGTGTACTTTATTACCAATTGGAAGCAGGAGACTTCATAGACACGAAGAAAATGATTATTTTGAAATAAAAGTCTGATGATTTGATTAAAAAGGCTCAGAATCAATTTGGTTTTGAGCCTTTTTTAGTGTATTATTATTTATATTTTTTATGGTTTGAAAAATAGTTATTTCAATCCTAAAATATGATTACTTGAGTAGATGCTTTTTTTAAGATAAAATATAAAATGAATCACAATAATTATTACATTTAATTGTTAGTGTATTGTCCAATTGGTTTTGAGAATATGGCTTATTTATAACGAAGCTAATTTGGTATAAAAATCCTACAGAAATATTTAATATGAAAGTGCTTATTGCAACATATTTTACTTTGTTTGTCACATTTGTTGGTATTTCACAGCAAGTGAGGTTTTATGCCACCACTGATGCAAAAGAAATTTTTGCAGATAGTTATTTTTCCGTTAAATTTGTTATTGAAAATTCAGATGGAAATAGTTTTAATCCACCTGATTTTGATCAATTGAAAGTAGTATCAGGGCCAAGTACTTCCAGTGAAGTAAGTATAATTAATGGAGTACGAAGTAGTAAAAAATCATATTCTTATACTTTAATAGCTAAGAAACCCGGAGTATATACTATTTCGCCAGCAAAGATTACTATAGGAGGTCAAATATATAAAACTAATACTCTGAAGATAAAAGTAAGAAAAAGGGATAAATCTAAAAGTCACAGCAATAATACAGGAGGAAAATTCTTCGTTAAAGCTGAACTGAGTGATTCTATTGCATATCCGGGACAGGAGTTAGTATTGAAGTATAAAGTTTATACTTCTGTTGATATTTCAAATTATCGATTTGCTAATGAATCCGATTACGATGGTTTTATCGCACGTGAATTAAATGTAAACCAATCTCATGAGAGGACAATAATTGACGATAAGGAATACGTTGTATATACACTTAAAACTATAGCTTTATTTCCCCAGAAAACAGGTTTGATAGGAATAGATCCCGCAAATATTGTTATTAGTGTACCTGATAAGAGATCAAGAAATGTGTTTTTTAGATCATCGAAATCATATCCTGTCTTGGCAAATGGACTTTCTGTTAATGTATTGCCCTTGCCACCAAAACCCGGTGAAGATGTTTCTGATAATGTAGGAAAGTTTTATATCAAGGCCAAAATAAGAAAACACAGGGTTACGACTGACGATGCATTACCATTGACGATACAAATAGACGGAAATGGATTAGGGAAATTTATAGAACCTCCTGTCATAGCCAGTGTACTGAAAGAATTTGAAGTTTACGATCCTAAATTGATGAGCCAAAAGGAGTATATTATGGATGGGCAGTTATATAGTAGAAAAATATTTGAGTATCTTTTAGTTCCTAATAAAGCAGGTAAATACAATCTAAAGATTCCTTATACTTATTTTGATACAGATAGTGCTAAATATATTACGGTTTACGCTTATCCCGGAACTATTCAAGTATTGAAGGGAAAGAATGCAGGATTGGCTGACCGCTCAAAAATACTTGAGAAATACAAATTAATACCATTGAAGGAAGATGTTGCTTTGGATAGGAGAGGAAAGCCTTTCTTTAATTCATTTTCCTACTGGCTATTAATTGGAATTATTTTTATTTCAATTCCATTTATGTATTTGTACAGATTGTATTTAATCAAACAGGGAAATATTGATATGGCTGTTGTTAAAAGAAAAAAAGCGGTAAAAGAGGCTCTGAGGAGATTGCAAAAAGCTAAGGAATTAATGAGGCAGGGAGATGCAAAAGGATTTTATAAAGAAATTTCCGATGCATTATTGAAGTTTGTCGCCGATAAATTGGATATCCCCAATATTGATTTGAATAAAGAAAACGTAAAGTCAAAGTTATTATCACTTGGTGTTTCCGAACTAAAATCCGAAGAATATATTAGTTTGCTCAAAGAATGCGAAGTGGCATTATATGCTGGTAATCCCAATGAAAATATGAAAAGTATTTTCGAGAAAACCAAAGATTTAATAACTGATCTTGAAATGAAAATATAAAGCTTTGTGTCGTTTGAGCGACAAAAGTACTTATTAATAACTATTATTAATAATAACTTCCTGCATTTACATACCAAAAGATGTTTTGTCATCGTTCAATAGTGATTTTTAAATTAAATACAACAAAATTAACAAACTTATGAATTCAAAAATTTTAAACAAATCTATCCTATTTTTTAGCTTCTTAATGGTAAGTGCTTTTGTAATGTTCGGCTTTCAGAGCAAAGACCTTAAAACAACACATGATAATACAGCAAAAATTATTAAAGCTAATTCTACAGATAATCAAACATTAAAAGTAAATGCATTTAGTGATAAATGTGGTGCAGGAAAATGTGGTAATGGTAAAAAAGCAGCTAAAGATATGAAATGTGGTGCTGGTAAATGCGGGAAAGCGATGAAGAATGTTGCTAAAGACAGAGGATTTATGAACAAAGATACAGATGGAGATAATAAAGTATCAAAAGCTGAATTTGCTGCTGCAGCATTAAAACAATTTCCAAATAAAGACAAAAATAATGATGGAAAAATAAGCAAGGATGAATGTCCAATGTTTAGCAAGATTTATGATGGATCAAATGACTTTATGACTAAAGATGAGTATATCGCAGCTCATAATAAAATGTTCACAAAATTGGACAAGAATAAAGATGGTTTCATTAGTCAAAATGAAGCACAAGAAATGAATAATAAATGTGGAGAAGGAAAATGCGGGGAAGGTAAATGTGGTAAAGGGAAGTGTGGAGAAGGAAAATGTGGAAGTGGTAAATGTGGAAATGGAAAATCCGGTAGTATGAAAGCAAGTGGTAGTAATACTGTTGACGAATCTGAATTGAAGCACAGTTGCACAGGTAAAAAAGCAGCTAGTTGTGGTAAAAAAGGAAAAGGATGCAGTAAAGGGAAAAAAGCAAGTTGCAAACATTAAACTTTAGTTTATAGAAATATTTTAAAGGGTTTGTTTTATTTCAAACCCTTTTTTTATATCTTGTGGTTATGAAAAGTATTGTTGTAAAAAAGATTCACTCAAGAAGAAGTTTTATAAGTAAATTAGTTGGAGCTGGTATACTGATAAATATCCCATTGATTAATTCTTGTGTGTCAAAATCAAAAGAAGGAATATTGAGTAGGAGACAAGAACTGATAATTAAAACCTTGATTGAATTTCTCTATCCAAGTGATGATTTTGGTCCTGATGCCACTATAGTTAAAACATATGAGTACTTTGTTTGGATTATCTCTGATAATTATATAGATCCTGAAGAGAATTCGTATTTGATAAATGGTATTAAATGGATTGATGAGACAGCCATTGAAGAGTATGGGAAGCATTTTGAGGAACTTAAAGCAAGGAAAAAATATGATTTGTTCATAGGGATTATTAATAAGGAATGGGGCGAAAACTATTTCTCTAAAGTTTTAACAGTTATAATAGAGTCTATGTTTGCCGATCCTATTTATGGTTCGAATCCCAATGGAATAGTTTGGCAATGGTTACACCACAATCCCGGGCAGCCAAGACCAAATGAAAATAATAAATACAAAACGATATTGGATAGAAAGAAAGAAAATTTTGCAATTAGTTCATTTGAGCAATTATGAAATATACAACGTTATTTTCATTAAAAAAAACTTAGACAATACTTTGAATTAAAGGTCAAAGGGTGTTTTTTTTATAAATTATATTTAACCACATTCGTGGTTTTATCTTCTACCATTCATATTATACCAAATTAACTTTAAAATGTAATATATGCGTCATTATAGATCTAAATTGGTATTACCATTGATTTTAATAGGAAAAAGGAAAATTCCCCAAAGGGGATAAACGTGAAAGGTGCATTTCATTATTTCGCATTAAAGTTTAATTTTCTTGATTCTCGGCACATCTACCCCCTCATCTATCCCGCAAAAGCTCTGCTCTTCCCCTTATAATTTTTCTCCACGTTGTTACGAAAAATGATAGGGGGAGGTAGCAACCCACGACTCATCGTAAAGGAAAATGCGGGTAGCGGTTCTCCCTGTTTCGGAATAGAATGGAGAAACAGGGAGTTAGAGGGCGGTGAGGCAAAAAAGCGAAAAAATGAAATACATTCTACTAAACTGTTCATTTTTTTCTATTATCTTTACAATTACAAAAGCCACCCGTATAATATTATTTTCGTATATACTCGTTTTTAATAAAAAATCATTATGCCTGATACTAATAAAAAATATGATATATGTGTGATTGGTAGCGGTGCCGGTGCAGGCCCTGTGATCTATGAATTAAGTAAAGCCGGATATTCTGTGATAGTCCTTGAGAAAGGACCTTGGTACAGGACTGAAGACTTTACGAAAGATGAGATTACAGCGGTCAGAAGAAGTGTTTACACACCTAGGCTTCAAGATGAGCCACAGGTGATTGAAGATGTCAATAGTGAAGGTGAATGGGTGGCAAAATCCAATTATGATACAGGCAATGATTTTTGGAATGGTAATTGTGTAGGAGGATCCTCCAATTTTATGAGCGGATATTTTCAGAGATTGAAGCCCGCGGATTTTAGATTATTAAGTGAATATGGTGAGATAAAGGGAGCTAATGTTGTTGATTGGCCTATAAGTTATGAAGATATGGAGCCGTATTATACCAAAGTTGAGAGTGTAGTGGGGATATCTGGAAGAGCAGTTAATCACAGCAGATTAGAACCTCGTTCCACAAAAGATTTTCCTTATCCTCCTTTAGCTGAAAATATAGTGTCCTCTTGGATTGATAAAGCCGGAAATGAAGTTGGTATTGAGACTATACCCATGCCTAGAGCTATTCTCTCAAAACCAAAAGACGATAGAAATGCTTGTGTTTATTCCAACTATTGTGGTAGCTATGGTTGTTCGTCCAATGCTAAAGGGAGTTCCAGAGTATCATTAATTCACGATGCTTTAAAGACAGGAAATTGTACTGTTATACCAAATGCAAAAGTTTACAAGCTCGATACAAATGACAAGAAAGAAATAGAAAAAGCCTGGTATTATAATGTAGATAAGAAAAAAATTGCTGTTGAGGCTGATTTGTTTGTAGTGGCAGCTCAAGCTATTGAGACTTCTAGATTGCTGCTGATGAGTAAAAGCAAATATTTTCCAAATGGTCTTGCTAATAATAGTGGACAGGTCGGTAAGAATTTTGTATTTTCTGCCGGTGGGGTAGGAGGTGGAGAATTTTATTTGGATAAGATGAACGAAGCTGATGCAAAAGCCTTGTCTGTACCGGGAGTATTTGTAAACAGAACCATACATCAGTTTTATGAGTACAAAAATCCTAAAACCGGAAAGAAAACAAAAGGAGGAACAATTGATTTTTTGTTTGAACACGCCAATGCTATGGTAAAAGCAATAGGGCAAAAATGGGATGATTATGGTAATCTTGAATATGGGTCAGATTTTAAGAAAAAAATCAAAAATTACTTTGAGAATGTAAAGAAATTAAAGTTTGAAGTATTTGTGGATTGGCTACCAACTGATAATTGTTTTATATCTCTGGATGATAAGGTCAAAGACAAATGGGGAGACCCTGTTGCTAAAATAAGAATAGGTAACCACCCTCATGACTTAGAAGTAGGTAGATATTTGGCATCCAAGGGAGAAAAGATTCTCGAAGCAATGGGGGCAAAAAACATTTATTCCGGTATAAGCGGTGCACCTCCTTCCAATCTGCAAGCAGGAGGATGCAGGTTTGGTGATAATCCTAAAACTTCCGTATTGGATGCTGATTGCAAAGCTCATGAGGTCGATAATCTGTATATAACTGATGGAAGTTTTATGCCTACAGGTGGAAGTGTTACATATACATGGACGATTTATGCAAATTCATTTAGAGTTGCAGACAAGATTTTAGAAAGTTTAAAAAATAGTATATGAGTAAGTGTAAAAATCCGGCTATCGTTAAATTAGACAAATATAAGGTATACGCCTGGTGTACTTGTGGAAGATCAGAAAAATTGCCATTTTGTGATGGTCTGCATAAAGGAACGGAGTTTAAGCCTTTGATATTTAAAGCTGAAGAAGATAAAGAGCACAAGTTGTGCAATTGTGGAAACACAAAAAAAGCTCCATATTGTGATGCTACGCATAAGAGGCTTGGAGATTGATCAGGGGCTAAATGTGAATAGCCGTGGGTAAGACCCGCGGCGAATTAAATTCAAGAGTGTGATAACTCCGAATGGAGTTGAATGTTAATATCTCGTGACAATATTTTGTTGTGAAGAATCAATGAAAATGAAAAAATAATCTACACCTTTTATTTTACATAGCCTTCCATTTTCGTCAAAATTGCTTGGAGCTCATTTTTAAGCATTTCATTTCTTTCACTTTTTACAGCTGCCCTAAGATCGGGAATTGCTGCCGTGTACTCCGAATCAAATAAATATCTTGCTGCGGTCAACCTGACATCAGAATCCTTGTGCCTCAACAATCCAATAGACCAACGAATAGAGGGCCTGGATCTAAGTTTATGCAATTCTTTTATTGCATTGATTACAGTTTTTGGGTTTTTATCTGAAAGTTGCCAAAAAAGCTTTGATTCCAGTTTCTTAGTATCGCTATAGAATAATATATCCTTATCATTGAGTTCAGGGCGAATTAAGTCCGTGGAATAAGAGACCAATTTATTATTGGTTACCCATCTTACCATTCTGGGAACAATCCACCTTAATCCAGCAGTTGCTTCAGGGTGACCGACAGAAACAAAAACCTTTCCTTGGCCGTATTTTTTAGTGAAAAAAGCAGGTTTGTCTTGAGTGAAATTGTGTGGATATCCTTTATGTGTAGCGATATCTGTATTTATTTTAGCAAGAATGTTTAATCCGTTAGTGTTTTCAAACATTGGACCATCGTAATATTGAACAAAAATAGAATCAACATTATTTAATTCATAAAATATTTTTTTCCCTTCTCCTGTTAAACTAAAGCCAATTAATCCCCTGCCTCTGTCATAATATTTTCGTGTATGAGGTACGCCTAAAATTTTTAAGTTTGCATATGTTGGGGTTGTGGAAAGTAGATAACCTCCTGCACAAATACCAACTATTCCTTTATCTTTTTTCATTCCGAATTCCCTTACTTTTTCTGCTGCCATTTGTCCAAGACTATTAAATTCTTTACTACCGCTTCCTCCCGGAAAAACTATCGCATCCATCTTATCCAAATCACCGTTCATTATATCAAAAGCAGATATTTCCCTAGGATTAATTCCTCTGTCGATTTTTAGAGCTTCCATTGTTTCGAGTACGCAAATCGGGCTTGCTCCATTTCCATTATATACGCCAACATTAATAATTTTACTAGTTTTGACATTTAATCCCTGTTGAGTGTAGGTTTTGCTACATGAGAAGAGCGTAATTATTAATAGTACTGAAAAGATAGATAGTATTTGATTTTTGAATATCATAATTTTAATTTTTTTCTTTTGGTATAATGTTCCAAGTATTTTTATAGAATTCAGGTATTTTAGTATCAATCCAGTTATAAAAATCTTTAACTTGATTAAAGTCGATATTTTCCCAAGAATAAATCATTTTATCAGCTTTATCAAATATTCGATTTTCCATTGGAGTTACAAGCTGAATCAACCCAGTATTATCTGCATTTATAAGTGCATTTACATTAATATAATATTTGTAACTATAACCCCATTTGTATGAATATGCAAATTCTTTAGCTTGAAGAGCCATATTGCATAGAGGAGAATCCTTTAATTTTTCTTGATATTTTACGATATTTGGTAAATCTACCTTGTCTGACAACCATAGAGGAATACAGACAGAAGCCAAAGGCCAACCTAAAACTGTCCACATAACTGTATTTTTTGGATCATCACCGGCTTTAACCCCTTCCACAACTACAGATGAAGAAGTTCCTCTTCTTGGAATATAATCGGTAAATGATACATACGTAGGATGATTTTCTTTAATATTGTCAAATGAGTTCAAATCGACATTTGTAAGTGAGTTTGTCATATTTCTACTACAGCCTTGAATTATAGATTTTGGTGTAAATTTATTCTCCTTAATCGCTTGTAAAAAATGTTTATTCGTAGTCACATATCTAATATATCCACCTCCTTCTCCAAGTTTTCCCGACATTGAGTGATTGGTTCTAATGATATATCCGTAAGGAGCTACGGTGACATCATTAGCATCAAATTTCTTATAAGTAAAATTACCGAGTTCAAAATATGCCGCACCTCCTTTTGCATCAATAACCCCAAAATTGGCTTCTAACCTTGTAGGTAATTCCATCGATTTTAGTAATTCTTCAAATTCATCAATTGTAGCACATTTTTGTAGAGCTTCTTTCATGAGTCTTCCTTCTGTGCCGGCTTGAACAATTGTATCCTGATTTAGATTGTAACTTGCACTATTCATAATGGCAAATCCTGTGCTATTGTAACCTATCCAAACGCTTTTGCCTGATTTGTCTCTGGAATTCACAAGACCGATATAGCTGTATTTCCCATCATTAAAGACCATGATTTTATTATTTATAGCCCAAGTATCCCTGTGTTTCCAAAGCATTGGGCGACCGTTTTTAGTGTATTTACCGGATATCACGGCGGTTGTACAAGCATTTGATTTAACACCTGAGAAAAGCAATAGTACTATTACAATGTAGAAA
>JALVAD010000259.1 GCA_027011385.1 Saprospiraceae bacterium
GTATAAATATTCACTTTTGTACTGTGAAGCAAGATTTTTCTCGAAGTAGATTTTATCTTTAGTTCAAATTTATCTTTTTTGATATAGGCACTGAGGTCTTTGTCGTCAAAAACATCCAAGGTCAATTCCTTGTCAATATCATCTGAAATATTGAGTTTTTCAGCTATCTTTATTTCTTCCAATCCATCTGCTTTGATATACAGTTCTATTTTTTTAATAAAATCCAAATCCTGATCTTTTGGATCTTTTGAAGTGATGGTCAATTCTTTCAAAAAAGCTGTGTTTAAATACTCTATTTTACTATTATTGGCAGAAAGTTCCTTGCTTATATTGGTTGTAATAGCAGGAATTGGAATTTCTATAGGTAGGTTCACACCTATGATAGATGGTATTTTAGCTTCATTATTAAAATCGAGATTGAAAGCTATCTTTTCATCTAAATGGCAGCTATTCAATAGTATCATCGATATAAGACCAAATGCTAAGTATATTTTTTTCATCTTGTTAAATTTTATTTATTATTTGTTAGCTAAACAAAATTTTGCCATATAAAGTTTTAATTGATGGCTGCAAGAAAGCAGTAGCTTCAAAAAAAACATGTTACTTTAAAACTTTTTTTTAATTGGTTTGTTGTAAATACGAATGATTATTAGAAAGTAAAGAATATTAATTGATGATTATTAGTTATTGCATATGAATTTAGAAGATATTACTGTGAGATTAAAGGGAAAGGGGCTGAAGGTGACTCCTCAAAGGCTTGCTGTGTTAGAGGCTTTGGTTGAGAATAATACTCATCCCAATGCTGAGTCAATAATAAAAATAATTAAGAGAAATCATCCTTCGATATCTGTAGGGACAATATACAATATATTGGATGTATTTGTAGAGAAAGGGATAATTGCAAAACTTCAAACAGAAGATAGTATTATGAGGTATGATCCTTTGGTTAAAGAACATCATCATATTTATGTAAAAGATGAAGGTGATATTATTGACTATTTTGACGATGAACTCACAGAACTCGTTAAAAGATATTTGAGTAATAAGAACGAGTTTTCAAAAATTGAGATAGAAAGTGTAAAAATAAATATATTAGGAAGTAAAATTTAAAAACAAAAAAATGAAAAAAGTAAATTATATTGGATTAGATGAAAAGAAGAGTCAGAAATTAGCTAAGCTATTGAATGATTTATTATCAAATTACTCAGTATTTTATCAAAATACAAGAGGATATCATTGGAATGTGAGAGGCGAAAAGTTTTTTGAGTTGCATTTGAAATTTGAGGAATTATACAATGATCTTTTTGTAAAAATAGATGAGATCGCCGAGAGAGTTTTGACTCTTGGAAGTGTGCCGAATTATAAATTTAGCAATTATTTGAAAGAATCTAAAATCAAAGAGACTAATGAAGTTTTTGATGGCTTAAAAAGTGTTGAAGAGATACTTTTGACATTTCAAACATTGATAAAAAAGCAAAGGAAAATATTGGATTTATCCGGAGAGATTGGAGATGAAGGCACAAATGCATTGATGAGTGATTATATCAGGGAGCAAGAGAAATTAGTATGGATGTATTCCGCATTTTTGAATAAGTAATTAATTAACATAAAAAAATTAGAATATGAAAAACATAGATGAAAAAAAAGGAATCCCTTTATTGGGAGATGATTTCCCAGAGATGAAAGTCCAAACAACAAGAGGTATGAAAAATCTACCTGGTGATTACAAAGGCAAATGGTTTGTATTATTCAGTCATCCGGCTGATTTTACACCTGTATGTACTACCGAATTTGTAGCATTTCAACAAAGGTATGATAAGTTTAAGAATTTAAATTGCGAACTTATAGGATTGAGTGTGGATCAAGTATTTGCTCATATCAAATGGGAGGAGTGGATCAAGGAAAATATGGATGTTAGAATTCAATTCCCGATAATAGCTGATACCGGATCTGTTGCAGAGACATTGGGGTTGATTCACCCGGGAAAAGGAACTAATACAGTAAGAGCCGTATTTGTAGTTGATCCTGAGGGTAAAATTAGGATAATGCTTTATTATCCACAAGAATTGGGTAGGAATATGGACGAAATATTAAGAATAGTTGAAGGAATGCAAGTGTCAGATGCAGAGAAAGTGGCTATGCCAGCAAATTGGCCAAATAATGAACTGTTGGGTGATAGAGTAATAATACCACCAGCTACTGATATAGATATGGCAAAGCAAAGATTGAAGAAAGCTGAAAACGGAGAGTTTGAATGCTATGATTGGTGGTTGTGCCATAAGAAAAGATAAAAGTATTATTTGGGTTTTGAGGTTACTCATACTTAATATGGTAAGTTGTGTCTGCAAGAAAGCAGGCACTTTTTTATATCATTCCAATAATCCAAAGTTGAAAAGTATAGGAATTAAATAGTATAAAATGAAGTTATTAATATCATTAGTTTTGAGTATGATTATGTTTTTTTCATGCTCTTTAGGTAATAAACAAATATCGCAAATGAAAAAAGAAGAAGTAAAGAATAAGGTTAAGAAAATTGAAAAGACAAATGAAGAATGGAAGTCTATTCTTACCGATAATCAATTCTACATTATGAGAGAAAAAGGTACAGAACGACCTTTTACCGGTAAATATTGGGATGTATTTGATGATGGTACATATAGATGTGCGGCTTGTGGTAATGAGTTATTCAAATCAGATACAAAGTTTGATGCTCATTGTGGTTGGCCTAGTTTTTATGAAGCATTTGACTCTACAAAAATTAAAACTGCCGATGATTATAAATTAGGATATAAAAGGACAGAGATTATGTGCGCAAAATGTGGCGCTCATTTAGGGCATGTGTTTCCGGATGGACCAAATCCAACAGGTTTGAGATATTGTGTTAATTCTGCTTCAATAGAATTGGATACAACCAAATCTGAGAGGAAGGATGATAAAAAATGAAATGCAGCTCTCATGGTTCATCAACTATGTATAATAAAAAAGTTTTTGTACCTTTGTGGAAAAATAAAAATATACAATTATGGCATTTGAAATAGAAGGAAAACTTCATAAAAAATTTGATACGGAAAGTAAGACAGCAACTTTCCAAGCAAGGGAATTTGTGATACATATTGAAGACGGTAATTACCATCAGTATATCAAATTTCAATTGACACAAGATAGATGTGCATTAATCGATAATTACAATGAAGGTGATGTGATAAAAGTGACATTCGATTTGAGAGGAAGGGAATGGAATGAAAAATATTTCACAAACCTAAATGCATGGAAAATTGATAAGGTTGTAAATGACACTGCTCCTATAGACCAAGCAGCACCATTTCCGGAACAAGAAGATATGCCTTCTGATCTGAATTTGGATAATAATGCAAGTACTGATATGCCTGAGGACGATTTACCTTTTTAACAAAAATAAGTTGTTTTTAATGGTGTAGAGCTTGAGTAAAATCGAGGTTTTATTATTGTTTTTACGTAAAAAAAGAGGCTGATTCACATTGAATCAGTCTCTTTTTTATAGTTGTTTGCATTGACTATTTCTTCATATTTAGAAGGCTTTTCTTACCTTCAGGAACTCCTTTAGTTGAGTCAGGCTTCAATACAGTACCGTGAATTTTGATAATATGCTTATTGTCAGTTTTCTCATTAGTAACCAAAGTTACTTTTTTATGGAAACTACCAACTCTGTTTGTTGCATATCTAATTTTGATTTCTTTAGTTTCTCCAGGCATGATAGCTTCTCTAGGCCAAGTTGGGACAGTACATCCACAGTTTCCTCTTGCACTTTTGATAATCAAAGGTTCATTTCCGACATTGGTGAATTTTGCTACTCTAAATGGATCAGCGTTTTTCTTGATTGTTCCATAATCGATATCAGTAATTTCCAATTTCATTTTTGGCCCACCATTAGAATCTGTTTTCGCATCCTGCGTCTTTGCATCTTGAGCAAAAATCATTGAAGAACTTGCTGAGAACAACAAAATCATAAATAAAAACTTTTTCATTTTTTTTTATTTTAAAAGGTTAAATAATAATTTCTTTCTTTGTATCTACTCAAATAGCAGTACTTTTATTTAACCGCAAAAGTATATCTTTATTTGATAATATAAAACACTTTGTGTGTTAATGATAAGTTAATGGTTTAGTAATCAAATCAAATCAATTCCACCAAAGGTTCCTGAGCTCATAAATAGATAAATGGAATTGTTGCTTTCTAAACTACTAATATATTTTTTTAATTCATCTGGATTGTCAAATATTTTAATAGAGTTTTTGTTGAAGTTCGATTTTATTTCATTCTTATCTAAGGGTGACATTTTTTTCATTTCAAGTGTGTGAGGATTAAAAAGAACTGCTGCCAGATCACAATTTTGCATAGTATCTTTGTATTGAGGAAGAAAGTCTTTGTTCAAACTGCTGTAAGTATGAAGTTCGTAGAAAGCATAAAGTTTTCTGTTGGGGTATTCATTTCTTACAGCATCAATGGTAGCTTTTAGCTTTGCCGGAGCATGTGCAAAGTCCAAAAATTTAATTGTATTATCATCTTCATATATTTTTTGAAGTCTCTTCGCAGCTCCTTCAAAGTCTGAGATACTATTCCAGAAATCTTTATCACTAATACCAATCTCGTTACAAACTAATAAAGCCGCATTCAAATTTGCCAGATTGTGGTCACCGAATATTTTTAAGCCCTTTGAATCCTTTTTGTCTACTTTACTATAGGGTTTAAGGCTTAAGT
The DNA here is from genome assembly GCA_027011385.1 of Saprospiraceae bacterium. GTDB lineage: Bacteria > Bacteroidota > Bacteroidia > Chitinophagales > Saprospiraceae > JADJGA01. The sequence continues at coordinate 4,739 of JALVAD010000259.1, forward strand.
TCTTTGAATTTTGAGAAGCATTGACTGCATCTACGACTTTACTGTCTTTTTCGAAATATATCAAAGTTCCGTTCTTTTCTATAGAGTCTATGAATTTAATGAATTGATTCTTGTAAATGTCGTAAGTTGGGAATACGTTCATATGATCCCAGTCGATACCTGTAATTACCGCAATATGTGGTTTATAATGTAGAAATTTAGGTCTAAGATCAATTGGAGAGCTCAAATATTCATCACCTTCCAAAACGATTAATGGAGCATCTGAAAATCTTACCATAAGGTCAAATCCCTTGATGTTTCCGCCTACTAAGTAGTCAAAGTCAAATTTTAGCTTTTTCAAAACCCACATGATCATCGATGTGGTAGAAGTCTTTCCTTGGCTACCGCCAATGATTATCCTTTTTTTATCCTTTGACATTTCGTATAGAAATTCAGGGTAGGAGTATATTTTTATTCCCAGCTCCTGAGCTTTTTTTAATTCAGGATTGTCTTTGCGAGCGTGCATTCCCAATATGATATAGTCCAAATCAGAGGAAATATTTCCCGGATTCCATCCCATTTTTTTAGGCAGAAGTTCTGCTTTTTTTAGTCGGGCTCTGGATGGGTTATAGATTTCATCATCTGAACCCGTAACTTGATGTCCTGCATTTTTGAGAGCTATTGCGATATTGTGCATAGCGCTTCCACCGATGGATATAAGATGTATTTTTGACATATGTTTCTATTTTGAAATCACAAATCTACATAAAAAAAAGGTATCTACTAAGGTAGGGGGCTTTTGAAATAAAAAAAGAGGGGCATTTCATTTTTTCGCTTTTTTGCAAGAAGTTTTGTTTATAAGTTTAATATAGCGTACCTACGGCACGCATTTTAGTTAGTATAGATTTTTTTACCCATGTTTTGTGCCTAACGGCACATTACTGTAGTTTATTGAAGTAAAACGGATTAATCTTCATAAGAGGGGTAGTCTATCCAAATAGAAAAAATAGCATTAAATGCGAAAAAATGAAATGCGCCCAAAAAAAAGAGCCCTTACAAGGACTCTTCTTTTTAGTCAAAATATAATATTGAAGTTTATAATTTCAATGTCGCTCCTATTGCAAAAATCTTCGCTGATTTTTCATAAGTTTCTTTATATGCGGTAAAATCTTTTTCATATTTGTCATAAGAGGTAAAAGATGCTCCTAAATCGATGTCAATTTTTGAAGTTGCATGAATTATTGCACCAAACCCCAAAGTTTTAGTAGGTAAAGAATAGCTTAATGATGATTGATAAATTGAGTTAGGGTGTGTCTTGGTCATTAAGAATCCTGCACTTAATCCAAACATACTATTGATATCATACTGTGCACCTATAGCAAACTCAATTGAATTTTCTGATAAATAAGTTTTATCACCATTGATATTTACCTCCTCTCCATTGGTTACAAACTCATCTGAAGCATTTCTTTTGCCGTACTTGGCTGCCTTGTCAAAGTAGTAATGAAATCCTGTTTGAAGCTTTAATCCTCCCGCGTTGTATCTAGCACCTAATGCTAGCATTGCGGGCATTTCTGCAGGTACTTCTTCATCATTTTTAAACAGACCAAAATCATCATTTATAACTTTGGTTTTTACTTTCATATTAGTCTTCATTTCGTATTTTGCTGAAAAGCCAATGCTTCCCAAATCAAAATCCACACTTACAAATGGAGTAAAACCACTACCGGTTTGTTCTACATTAAGCTCTTTGTCAGCTAAGGCATTCGCTTGAGCAGAAAGAGCTGCAGCAGTACTATTAAGTTTCGTTATCTTTTCATTTAATGCTGGTGTAGCTTGTGTTATTGCTCCTGAAAATTGTTCCACGGTTAGTGCTGAGGGATCTGAAATACCAATTGCTTGACCTGCTTGGATCAATGCATTGTATGTAGCATCATCAACTTTACCAGCTGCTTTGGCCTGAGCTAAAGTAAAACCTCCAAGTCCTGCATCAATAAATGGTTGTAAGCTTGCAGGTATCTGAGTTATTTGAGTCAATTTATCAGATATACCATTAAGTGTAGGTACAGCTTTACCATTGATGAATGCATCTGCTCTAAGTGTTTCTGTTCCATTAATAACTGAGATGTCTGTGATTGAGCCTTCATATTTATTACTAGCTGAAACGTATCTTGCTCCTAAAGCAACAGATATCATTTCATTAATCTTGTATGATACAGCTCCTTGAAACCCTAAGTAAGTTGATGTTCCTGTGATTGATGATTTCATGCTATATCCATTAACTGACAAATCGATTCCAGCTTGTTCGCCAACCGGTTTTAACTCTGCTAATGCAGTTGGAAGTCCTGATACTTTATACTCAAATTCAGGCAAACCTGACTTAAACTCAGCACTTCCTCCACCACCAATGACAGTGAAACCACCGGATATAGCTAAATTTCCTTTTTTATACACAGCAAAAGCAGTTGGAAGAAATGGAACGAATGTTTCTCCAGTGTATTTGCTATTGTTTAGTCCGGGATAAGTTGATGTAACAGTTCTCGTTTGTGAAACCGTTTGTGAGTTTAACTGAAAGTAGAACCCGTCATCCAAATGCGTCAATCCCGCAGGATTGAAAAATACAGCATCTACATCTACAGATGCGTCTCTTGCCATCATTCTGACCCAAGAAGCACTTTGGTTTGTATTTGTAACAATACCTCCGGCAAATGCCAATTGAGCGACAAGAATAAAGCTAAAAATTGTAAAAATTGTCTTTTTCATTTGATTAAATTTTTGTTAGATAATAGTTTTTATGTAATTTTTAACACCTACCATACATTTCGTTTCATACAGAAATGCCCAGTAAAACAAGGGTGTTTTTGTTCATAGTCGAGTCAAAGATAATAAAAAAAACAAAAGTATTAAAAAAAATAGTATTAAATCTAGATTTGATAAGGGACGCCTGTGCTATTTGCAAGAAATATGTGCATAATAATTTGCTTGACACACTTGGTTAATTAGTTCTTGAAGAGCTTTCTTTCTAATCATAGTTTATAAAACAATAATATTCTTATGATATGTCTTGTCATTCATTGTTACCAGAAGGATGTACATTCCTGCTTTATACTCACTTAGATCAATGATTTTCTCTGTAAATGAGCCTGAATATTTCTTTTTGAAATTTCCAACCGTATTGACAACTTCAATATTACTTATTCGATTTTCGCGGTCTTTTACCTTTATAGTTAACTTTGCTCTAGCCGGGTTTGGGTAATATTCAAAAGGGGTTTTTGCATTTGTTTGGATCTCATCTATGCTGCTTCCCCCTTCATAACATTTATCTATTTCCAATTGATTTGTTGTGTGATTAAGTTTTAATTTTCCTGTATATACTGAAAATTTTGTTGTGTACTTGTCGTATTTTTTTGAAAAGAATACAAAAGAGCTATCTCCATCTGAATACATTTTATTGACCCTTCCTATTTCCCCATTGAATGGAATTGCTTCCAATGTGTCCTTGTTGAAATTCTTTTTTATTACTAATTTTTGAGGCAAATACGGCTCATTTTGAATTGTCCAATAAGTTTCATCTTCAAAATTATAATTAAATTTAAAATTATAATATTCATATAATTTTTTGCCGGAGACATCTTGAGTATCGATTATATTTCCTCTCATATCGTAAATCGTTAATACTATCTTTTGTGAATGTGGATAGGGTCTGAAGATGTAAATTGAATTATTACCTATTTCGAAACTTACTCGATCACTATGATATGGTATAATAAGTCTTTTATTCCAGATTCTATTACATTTCAAATCCAATACTTCAATAAAATAATAATACAATGATGAGTCATTTCTTGAATAATGTTTTTTGATTATGCTTACAGCATTTGAGTCAGTTAAATAGAAATCAGAAGTAAGCGCAAAATTGTCAATAAAAGTATCTCTGGATTCACAATATAAATTTTCGATAAAATCTCTGTTAGTTCTGGAAAAGCTCCTGTTATGTTTATTTGTGAAGTATAGATTATCACCTTTTTTTCTAAAATCATATATCCAGTATGTTTCATATCCTGTGGGGTATTCCCATGTTTTAGTAATATTACCAGTATTTAGATCTATCTCAAAAATACGTCCTGTGTTTTTTCCTTAAATCCTCTGCTCATCAAAATAGTACTGTTTTCATCATCACTTATAAACATATCATAAAACGAGAAGTATTTATCTGCATCATCAGGTTTTATCAATTTTGACCACTGTATCTGCATGCATTTATCTGTTTTTACAAGATAGGCTTTGTATCCTTGGAGCAGATTATCTAAAAAATATATTAATGATCCACCGTCAGGAGTTTTTATTATTGCAGAATAGTTGTCTAATTTCCAATCGCTTTTTAAATCATTTTCTAAATCCATTATTTTGGTGTAGTTCAAAATGGTATCTTGACCAAAAACAAAAAATGTAATGAATGAATATATGAGAGACAAATAAATCTTTTTCATTTTATTTTGGATTTTATTATCAATTAATAGTTAATGCTTTTATAGTTAGGATTCTTGGGTGAGAACTTAAAGTTGTAAGGTAGTAAGTATCTTCGTGCTTAAAGACTTTAGCATTTCCAATCAAATAATCTGCCATATTATATTTCCATATTGTATTTTCATTTCTAGTAGCTTCAATATAACAAGTTTTATTTTTGTCATTCTTTCTTATTAGATAAATATTTGAATTGTCATCCTTGAAGTAATTGATTAAACTATTGAAAGATTTATCAATATTTGTGAATATCAGACTTCCGTTTTTGTATCTATAAAAACCACTTGTGTGATAATTATCTCTTTTAAAAAACATCAAATAGTCATCATCTTTATCT
>JALVAD010000260.1 GCA_027011385.1 Saprospiraceae bacterium
AAATATCCCTGTTATAGCAATGATAATAAGTAATCCGGCAAAAATATCCGAAAACCACAACCACCATTTGCCGGGATTGTAGTGCAAAAAATTAATCGCGTGAAAAACCGGACGTCTTTTCCACTTCTCATAGAAAATCTCACCATTGGGTGAAATCATAAATATTCCCTTTTTTAGGAAAACTTTAATCACTCCACCTCTTCTTTTGATATGTTTTTTATAATTTTTCTTCTCTCCAAATACATCAATTATTTTTAAGATATCTTCCTTATTTGATAAGTCGTATTTAGACAAATCCATATTTACCGTGTTCTCAACCTTTTGGTAACTGGGATCCCAATCATTCATATGGTTCAAGGCGATGCCGGAGAGTGAATAAATCACCGTCATTCCAAAAATAAAATATCCAACATCGCGGTGGATTACCCTAAACCACCAACGCCATTTCTTTTTAGCCATAGTATTGTTTTAGTAGAATAAAATAAATGCGATATTTCAACTATCCAAACTATATAATGCTAGAAAAAATATCGCAATAATGAATCTTTGTCAATGCAATTTTAATATGCAATCTGTCGAAGTTTCCTGTATGTTGCACAAAAAATATGTATAAATACTTACACAAAGTTATTCTTTACATAGTGTACTAGCTTACTTGACTACCTCGTAATCTATCCCTTCTATTACGTATTTAGTCAGGTATCCTTCTTTAGTGTCTTCGATTCTTTTTCTCAATTTGGCTATCCTTTTCATATCTTCTTTATATTCTTCATCAGTGGACTTATGGTGTTTTTTTACCTCTTCTTCCCAACGTATAGCATATGACTCATCAATATGCTCCTCTGTTATAGTTACCAAAACTTTGATCTCATCTCCTTCGAGTTTTCTGTCAAATTTTGAAATTTTATTTCCTGCCATTACATGAAAATCCACTTCACCGTCATCACTTGCCAAAACAGCTTTTTTCCCTCCATGTTTGCATACGTGATCTACTATCCCTGTCAAATAAAATTCTTTTCCTACGTAATCTGCTTCATGACCACTAAGATCTTTTACATTGATAGTAATAATGTCATCATTTGCCTTCGTATCATCTTGGGCAGTCAAACTGAAACTACCAAGTCCTAAAATTAATACAATAATCAATAAATTCTTCATGTGTTTTTTTGTTTAGTATTCAATAATGGTGGCAAATATATGTTGCAAATTCCTAATTTTATAATTTATTACTGCTTAATAATACAAAAGAGTATCTATTTATAATTATTTGATATAATCAAATCATCAAAAAGTTTACGGTAAACTTCCTTAGGGTCAGTTTTGTTTTGGTATGAAATACACCTGATAGTAATCTATTTTAGTCAGCCAAAACAATAATGTTATTTTTGTGTTTTAATCGTCAGTAATAGTTATTTGGTAATAATAAAAAAAAGAAAAATGAACAATAATAAATGTGTAATCTGTAGTACTGATTCTAGTCAAGCTCCATTGATAAAGTTTGATTTTAAAGGTAAAGAATATCATATCTGCACTCAACATATACCGGTATTAATCCACAAGGCTAATCAATTAGGAGATATTCTTCCTGGGATGGAAAATGTAGAAAACGGGTAGTTTACCATTTTGACTCTTCACCAACTTTGACACTTGTAGCATTCAGTACTTCAAATGATTTTGAAGAGTCCTTGTGTATAAAAGCAACGATTGTAACATTTGATTTTTTGTAAAGACCTAGTTTAACTCCTTCAAAGGATATTTTTTGGATTTCACCTTTTTTCAATGAGATGAGATTCCCTGATTTCTTTGTTAAAACTTGGCGCAAAACATGGCGATGTATGTAATTACCTCCACCTCCTGATTGAGCTCCAGGTGAAGACTCTGGCACAAAGTCCTCAACTACATATACTGTCATGAAAGCAGTATCGATATCAATATTACAAGTATAATCAATAGTAATATCAAGGTTATTATTCACAATCTCCGTCTTGGCTTTTATTCCGACATCAGTTCCTTGGGAAAATCTAAAATCCGCTTGGACAGCCCAACTTTTTTCATTGTCTATTGTCCTTTCCACTACTGTATTTGGAAAAGATATAATCTCAAAAGCAGAAAGCAAAATACTTACTACATTTGGATATTTAACTTCAAATGGATCCTCATAGTGCAATGATACACCGATATAGTGTTCTTTGTCCCCATTCAGTAACTCTTCAAACCTTTTTGACCCTTCAACACAAAATGAACACCACTCACCTCCAAATTCCTCAATCAATATTTTTTTAGTGAATTTATCAGGTGTCTGATTATTTGGTTCGGTTTTATCGCATGATGCTATAAAGACTATAAATAAAGCTACTAAGACTAGTTTGAAACTATTTTTCATATGCATCCTGTTTTACTAAAAATTTTAAATTCTCAAAATTCTCTTCTAAAATCAAAAATCTGTTTTCCAATTAAGCCAAAGTGTCTTTGACCTCTTGGCGAATATAGTTTTTCCATTCGATAAGAGGTTAAAAACCTTTATCTCAAAATAGTTTTTATCCTTACCTGAGCCAAAGTGTCTCCAACCTCTTGGCTCAAGACCGATCTCTTGGTACATCTTTAATATACAAACAGAAATACTTTTAGTATTGTTGTGATAAAAAACAATTGAAAATCAATTATTTCTGATTAAACAGCATATAGAGGATATAATCCAAGCCATTTTTTTTATCTCCTGTGTAAATAGCTTTTGCCAATTTTATCTGTTGAACAGGCGTATAAATAAACTTCACAAAATCTTTGCCTTGAACTATTTTAGGACTATTGGTCTGAGGGTCTATATTCCAGTTTTTAGGCATTGCGACTTCCTTTTCATCATCCAGGATAAATGCGTCCCAATTCTTTGGGTAGGCGCTAAATCTTCCTTTTGAACTTTGTGCAATCTCCCATCCTTTAGGTAAATTTACTAATCTTCCATCCGGACCGGAAGCGATATTCATTTCTTTGGTATAAACTATCACTCTTCCATCGTTTCCCATTCGCGTGTATAAACCGTATTCATTAGTAGATTTTATCACATTAACCATGCAATCATCTGATTCAGTTACTATGCAATCTTTCTTTTTTTCTTTGGATTTAACTATTTTTTTCTTATGTAAAAGAGGCACTATCCTCCCGTCTTGACTCTTGATGGCCATCCATCCCATCGGAAATGCTACTAAATGACCGTCTTTCCCCTCACTAATAGTCCAGCTGTCAGGATAAGTGATATATTTATTGTCGGAGCCTTTTCTCAGATTCCAATTAGCCGGATATTTGAATACTTTGCCATCCAATATCGTATCTTTAATCTCCAAATTATAGTTTTTAATAAAAACAATCCCATCATTAAAGAACGCAATGGGGCTTTGAGAAAAGCCTGATTGGCTTAGTAAAAATAATATAAATAATGACAATAATTTTTTCATTTCATTTTTGTTTAAGAATAAAATCTCACTGACAATTCTAAAAAAAGGCAGTAAATAATGATATCAACTGCCTTTTAATTTTGTTTTTTCATTTAAACTGCTATTCAATCTTACATTCCGAGTTTAGCTTTTACGAGATTGATTACATTTGTACTTTCCTTCGCATGTAAAATGCCGCCTGTTCCTGCATCAAAAATAAATGTAAAACCGTTCTCTTTTCCTACTTCATTAATTGCTACTTGTATCTTATCCAATATAGGTTTATACAATTCTTCACGTTTCTTTGCTAATTTTTGTTGCATATCCACTTCATACTGTCTAATCTTATTTTGTTCTTGGGATAAAGCATTTTCTTTTTCCTGCATCTGAATTTTGGACAAATTTCCCTCATTAGCCTCCTTTACATAAGCTTCATAATGCTTTTGGAATTCCTTTGCCATATTTTGTCCTACATTCAGCAATTGTTTTTGATAGTCTTGTAATTTTGAGTCTGCTCCCTTTACATCCGGATGACTTACCAATAATTCTGTTGAATTAATATATCCAAACTTTTGAGCATTTGTACTTGCAATAAACATAAATGATATTGCAACAATAAAAAAGTATTTAAATTTCATGTGTTTGATTTATTTGTGTTTTATTAAATTAACTATAAAGTTTACGCCAAAAACCACTCCTTTAGCGTATCGTTTTATACAATTAACTATTTTTTAAGAAAAAAATCATATTTAACAACGCGATCAGAATGTTACTTTAAACCGTAAACTCAATCTTTTTCTAATTCTACTCTTTCCTTAACAACATGTTTACTTTTCTCTTCAACCTTATGTTTAGGCTTTTCTATTTCCTTCATCTCGCTATTAATCTCAGAAGTTATGCTGTTTTTGGCATTATTAAATTCTCTTATTCCTTTTCCAAGACCTTTCATCAATTCAGGAATCTTTTTTCCTCCAAATAACAATAAAACTAACAATGCTATAAGCAATACCTCCTGTGGTCCCATATTGAATAATAATACTAAATTCATAATTTATTTTTTTATAAAGTACAAAGTTAAACTTAAATAATCTTTTTTTCAACTTTTAGACAAAAACTTAATGCTTTAGTTTAAATAGTGTCTGCACTAATATCAAAATGCCTGATAAATTTAGATCTAGTCAGCTTCAGAATCTCTTCGAGCTTCTGAGTCTTATTTGCCTGTTTTTGTGCAAACACTAAATACTATCTGCATGAAAACCAAAATGCTCGATAAAATCTTTATCTTTTTAAAACAAGCCAGCTTCAGAATCTCTTCTAGTGCGAAATATTAGGACTCGCAAGCTGACGAAGGAAGATTGTGAAGCCGGTTTAAATCAAGTCAACTCTCTTCGAGCTTTTGAGTCTTATAAAAACCCCAAAAAATGTTATAATTTGATAATTATATTCTTTTTGTATAAAATGTACAGTATTAGCCAAAAGAAGAAAATATGAGTAATGGCAAATAAGAAAGAACCGTTCATATTTCCAGCAATTGGTTGAAAAACATTTTTAAACAACCATCCGTATCCTGTCGATATTTTGCTGGATGCGTTCTCCCATCTTATTATATACAACAAAACCTTCACCCACAAAACATGAACTACAAAGGCAAAAAGAGGATTGATTCCAAATACCAAAAAGAAAGAACTCCATTTTTTATATCCTTTGACATCGATTAGCCAATAAAATAATGATAATAACAATGTGCCTAAACCGGCAGTATATAATACATATGAGCTTGTCCAAAGCGATTTGTTGATAGGGAAAACCAAATTCCATAACTGCCCTAGTACTATTAAAATGATACCATAGCCTAATAACCAATAAAACCAATTCCCGAATTTTTGTTTATTGTCTTTGATATGTCTTCCTATAAGATATCCTATCATCGGTGTTGCGATTGAAGGCAAAGTCGATAATAATCCTTCCGGATCAAATGGAATACCTTTGCCATGCCAAACATGATTATCTCCAAAAATGGTCAGATCTATTTGCCTTGCGAAATTTGTCTCAAGGCTATAAGGCGAATCACCGCCAAATTGCCACATTAACCACCAGTATAGCAGAAGAATAAATGCTATAATATAAGGTAAATATTTCTTCTTAAAGCCTAGGATTAAAATTGATGAAAACCCAAATGCTAAAGCGATTCGCTGAAGAACTCCCATAATACGCAAATGAGATACACCTTTATTGTAGAAGCCAATATATCCCAATAATTGAGGCAGATAAATTACAAGTAAAACAAACACGATTGCAATTAAAAATAGATAGACTATTTTCATCGCTTTGGAAATTCCGGAGAAAGACACTCTATCTATGATATAAAATGTCTTCTTAACCAACCAAAAGAAGGCGAAGAAAGGAATTAAAGATAATAATAATTTCTTAAGGATATCAAATAAATGCACAATTGCGCCACCGTAGCCAAGAGTTCCTTTGAAGAATGGATAATAATTGAGCAATAATCCCATAAAAAATATTAAAAATGTCCTCTCTACTACTCTTAAAAATGACTTTGGATTTAATTTGTATCCGTATTTGGAAAAAGAAAAAGCCATTGCAACTCCTACGATAAATAGAAAAAAAGGAAAAACCAAATCAGTTGGTGTACAACCATCCCAATCTGCGTGCTCAAAAGGAGGGTAAATATATGACCAGCTTCCAGGGATATTTACCAATATCATCAAAGCAATTGTCATCCCTCTGAAAGCATCTAAAGAGACTAAGCGTTTTTTCATTATACTACATTTATAGGGTTATTAAACTAGGCAGTACAAATATAGCAATTTCTTTTAAATGAGTAAGGGGTATTTTTATTTTTTATTTGGTCAAATCATATGGTGTCTCTAGATATAATTTTGTCTTTTTGATGCTTTTCTATTGATTTCTAATTCGTTTTCTTTTAAAAATAAAATTATTTTGTATCTTTAGGCAGCATTTTATGAATTATTGTCGTCTTGATACTAGTGGTTTATATTTTTCTTTGATCGAATTGTGTATTTTATTAAACTAACAAATATCCTCTGAATGAATAAAAAGAACTTTTTTCTGTCAATTGTATTTATTAGTTTAGTGTTTGTATTAACCGGACAAGATTTGAATCAAACCAATACAAGGTATTCCCCCCTTTACCAGAATCCTGCTTTCACCGGTGGTTTTTACGGTACAATTCGTATGGGAGGAACATATAGAGATCAAGGGAGAAAATTAATGGGAGAAGGATTTAAAACTATGAATATGTTTATAGATGCTCCTATTTCTATTTCGATTGGAAAGAATAATTGGCTTGGTGTCGGTTTTCAGGTTTATAACGATAAAGCAGGTGCTGCCCAAATGGTAACACAAGGAGTTATAGTGAATTTTGCTTATCATTTATCTTTTGATAAAAAATACAAAAATGTACTTAGTTTTGGAGCTCAATACGGGATGATCCAAAAAAAAATGGATGGAGAAAAGATAATAGTGGCTTCAGATTATGTTGATCCGGGAGTGCCTCTGACTGATAGAGCCAGTCTTAGTTCATACAAAGCCAATTATAAAGAAACAAATCTCGGTATTGCTTTTAAATCAAAATTCGCAAAAGCATCTAGTTTTACTATTGGTATTGCAGCATATCACATTTTTGCTCCCCAATATGCAGGTATTAAATACAAGAATTATATCAATCGCAGATACACATTTCACTCAAGTCTGTATTATAGGCTTACAAAAGCATTTATGATAGAACCTCAAATAATTGTGTCTTTGAGCAACAATTCGACTAATATAATGCCACAATTCAAATCATTCATTAAGCTCAGCAAAGACAAGAGGAAGACAGATATGGTGTATTTTGGTCTAGGATATAGACTAAATGATGCATTGCAAATGATGGTGGGAATGAAATATAAAAATTTTGATATTGGTTTTGCTTATGATATTACGATTTCGAGTGCTGCACAATATAACAATCACCAAGGAGGAATAGAATTTGGAGTTTATAAAATTTTCCAAATACACAAGAAAAGAAATGTTACCCCAATTTTAATTTGTCCTGAACTATAAGATTTTATTATGAAGAAATTACTATTATACTTTTTATTATTAAACGGCTATTTTGTCTTTGGACAATCTTCATTTATCTTTAAAGAAGATCTGCCCTGTGTCAATAAGCAATTCAATGTTTTTGTGCATGCTGTCAATAATTATCAATATAAAACAATAAGAGAAGTTGATGTAAAAGAAGCTATTGCGCGTGCGAACGAATTATTTGCCCCTATTTGTGTTTCTTTTAAATTTTGTGAAATGGATACTGTTTTTAATTATTATTATAATAGTTTGGATTCTGATAAAATGGATGAGCTGGATGTATTATATGAGCAGCATAATAGAATCAATCTATTTGTAATTTTAGGAGGTTTCCCCAATCCATTTATAAGAGAAGTTGTTACAGGATCAATAGATTCCTTAACCGGTAGCAATCTTTATATTAATAGTACCGATGCTTTTCCTCAAGCATTGGGACATTTTTTTGGGCTAGATTATACATTCAAAGGTGATAAAGAAGAGTTAGTTGATGGTTCAAACTGTGAGACGAGTGGAGATAAGATATGCGATACTCCGGCAGATCCTTATACAATAATCAGGAGACCAAGTAAATATGTTGATATCAAATGCAGGTTTATAAGATTGGAGAAGGATCCAAATGGGGATTTTTATCAACCTGATGTTACAAATATTATGTCGATATTTTTTGGTTGCCATTGTAAGTTTTCATTAGAACAATACAAAAGAATGGCAGAAAATATTTTAAAAGCAAAAACAAAACATTGGTAATATGAAAAAGAACATTATTTACGTAATATTAGTGATTTTATTTACCAATTCATACATGTTTTCTCAAAAGGCTGATGTTACGTTTGGTTGTAGTCCTCTAGATGTCCACTTCACTTCAAATAATCTATCAAATTATTATTGGAATTTTGTGGAGGGAAATGCAACGTCTACCGATAAAAACCCAAATCATATATTTACTCATCCCGGTGTTTATAATGTTGTGCTTTCTGAAGGGAAAGGAGGTAAAAAGATAGGTGAAATAAAGATAACTGTTTATGAAGACCCTATTGTTAATTTTGAAGCGGATACTACTTCAGGGTGTACACCTTTAACCGTAAGTTTTACTTCGGATGTGAGTTTAGATCCTGCGATAAAAATATTGGGATACAATTGGGCATTTGGGGATGGAGAACAGTCATCTGATAAAAACCCGATTCATATTTATACACAGGAAGGTGAGTTTAAAGTTTCATTGGAAATTAAAACGGATATAGTGCAATGTGATGTAACTTATAATATAGAAAAGTATATTAAAACGAATCAATTGAATATAAACTTTATCCCCAGTTTGAATTTCATTTGTGATAATAGTGGCACTATAAAGTTTAATAATATTACTCCCAAAGAAACCGGTAATACATACCACTGGGATTTTGGAAATGGAGAAACGTCAAATGAGTACAATCCCGATTCTGTTTTTTATTCAAATAAAGGAGAATATATAGTAAAACTGGAGGTAACGACTCCTGAAGGCTGTGTTTTTAAAAAACAAAAAACTATACGTGTTAATAAACCGGTTTTTGATTTGACATTTAAAGATACGGCTTGCTATCACCGAAGTTTGATAGATTCTTCCGGATATCCTCAATATCCAGGTGTTCCCACCAGATTTTATAATAAAACCATAGCGGATTCATTTTCTTGGTATGTAGATAGTCCAAATTATTTATATGACACGCTTGAAAATACAGATCTTAGGGTAATATTCAAACAAGAAGGATATAATTCGGTTTACTTTAGAGCATATGATAAAAATCATCAATGCTATACAGACACCACTATCAGTTTATATGTAGAAAAGCCTAATCCGAAATTTACTATCGACCCAGTGATAAGTTGTAAAGATCCCATTACTATAAATTTTAAAGCAGAAGACACTACTTTGGCAAGGTACACACTTATTATTAAAGGTAAAGGGATTGCTGCTTCATCTAAAGATCCTTTTGGAAGGATAGAATATGATTTTCCTGAAGGAGATTCCCTTTATTGGCATCCGGCAAAACATCTAAATCTACAGTTGAATATACTGTCAAAACACGGTTGTCCAGCTTCAGACTTGCAGATATTTACTTTGGTAGAACCCAATGCTCATTTTATTCCTGATATAGCACAAGGATGCGCCCCTCTTACCGTAACTTTTCAAGATAAAAGTGAATCTTATGATTCAATAGTAAGGTGGAAATATACATATAGTACCGGAGATTCTACAATGTTATTTACCAATGATGAAGATCATAAATATACATTTGAAGAACCCGGAGATTATTATGTGAAACAATTTATTGAAACAGAGACCGGTTGTCTAGATACTTCAGCAGGAGAATGGATTAGGGTAGGTGAACCGATCGCTCCGGATTACGAAATAGACAAAACGGAAATTTGCCTTGGAGATTCAATTAGTGTATTGATAAAAAATGATGATTCTCGAATAGATGCGGTGCATGTATATACTGACGATGATAGATTTGATCATTGTTGGAAAGATAAAAATCCGTCTCATGTATTTAGTGAGATGCCTGGAGAGTATCCTGTGGTGGTGACTACGGAATATAATGGTTGCTATGTTTATGACACGGCAACTTATAAAATAAAAGTAAATGGAGCAAAAGCTGATTTAGGCTACAGTATTGATTGTGCTAATCCGAATTCCGTTCATTTTATTGATAAAAGTACCAATTCAGGCAAATTGGTTTGGGTAGTTGATAGCGATACAATATTGGATAAGACTTCATTTGACAAATATTTTGATGACACGGGAATTTATACAGCTCAGGTTGAAGCTATTGATACTGTCAATGGTTGTCCATCAACCTTCGATTCTATAGATTTTCAGATTACAAATATCAAAGCGGATTTGGTAGCTCCAAAAAAGATTTGTGACGATGAATTATTTTATTTAGATGCAAGTATGAGTGTGGATGTAAACAATGGTTGTGAGCAGGGATTTACTTGGTATATACCTACGATTCCAAGACCGTTAAAAACCTTTGAAGACTCAATCCAACTGACATTTCCAAGAGGGGAAAATTTGGTTAAATTGATAGTTGAGGATATAAATGGGTGTAAAGATACTATTGAAAAAAAGATTCAATCTTACGGTATAGATTTGGATATACAATTTGATAAGGATACGATTTGCGTACCTGCTACGGTACAGGTTATCAATAATTCAAATAGTGACACTACTTTGTTTTGGACATGGCAAAACGGTTCAAATGAAAAAGAACCGGTATTTTCATATGACAATTCTTATATTTACAATTATACCAATATTGAACTACGGGTTAAAGATGCTCTAGGTTGCATGGATTCTTTTTTCCAACAATTGATAATATACAGACCAAAGGCAAATATATTCATCGATCCCGGAAATAACCTTTGTGTTGGAGATGAATTGACTTTTAGTGCTTCGGAATTGACAGAACAAGGGGCGAAACTAAGTTATAAATGGAAACTGGAAGGAATTGATACTTTTGATCAAAGGGTAAATAATGTCGTATTTGAAAAATCAGGCTTATATCCCTTGTACCTTCATTTTGCAGAAGAAGAATCCGGTTGTTCGGGAGATAGTTCGACTTTAATAAATGTTGTGGATGTCCCTATTGCAGATTTCTATTCTGATGCTGATGATGTTTCTCCTTTGTGCTACCCACATATCATCACATTCAATAATTCATCAACAATAGATGGTGCAGGATATATCAGATGGGTTTTTGAGGGAGTCACATTATCAAATACGACGGGGAACACTCAAGTAATTGAATTTCCCAAGGGAGAGCACACTGCAACCTTAGTTGCAAGATCCATTTATGGATGCGCGGATACGATTTCTAAGTCTTATATTGTAGTTGGACCGGAAGGCAAAGTGAAATCAGATAAATTTTCAATTTGTATAGGTGACACCATTGAGTTTGAACTTATCGACCAAGTTGATGTCAGTAGTTTCAAATGGGACTTTGGTGATGGAAGTACGATTGTAGGTGAAAACCCAATTAAACATAGATTTGACAGGGCAATAGATACCACAGATGCAAAAATAGTTCTCAAAAGTACTGACAATTGTGAGGTAAGTATTGATATACCTGTATTAGTCAATGAAGTAATCGCTGATTTTGAAAAATATGATACTGCAGTTTTCTGCTCAGGACATGCTTATCTCAATAATTTATCCGTCGGAGCTAACAAATTCGCTTGGAATGTCGGAGAGGGAGAGATAAAAGATTCCGGCAATCCATTATTTGTAGTTTATCCTTCATCAGGCTCTTATGATATAACCCTAAAAGCGATCAATACGTCCAATAATTGTTCGGATGAAATTACAAAAACAATTACTTTGGAACAGTTCAATGCCGCTTATATTGTTCCAAATATTTTCACACCTAATGGAGATGGGGAAAACGATACTTTCGGCCCAGTGATGACCAATGATGACTTCAAAGGATTTATCAAATTTAAAGTATTTAAGATATACAATAGATGGGGAAATTTGGTTTATGACAATGCAAATCCGGATACTGGATGGGATGGTATATTTGAGGGACAGGAAGCACCGGCAGGAATTTATGGATATCATTTGGAAGCGGATATCAGCGGATGTGAGACTATTATAAAACAGGGTAATGTTACTTTGATAAGATAAGAAGATTATAGCCCGTATATTTACAGGTTGTTTTATTATCAATATAATATCTAAGTATAAAAATTAAAGTAGTGAATAATTTGGCCTAATATCATAGTATCACTATCGTTAATACCGGTTTTAATCAGTTAAATACAAATAAATTGCTGCTGTTTTGAGAAAACGGTAAAATATTGATAAATTTATTCCGTGTATAAGTGAGTTAGTAATCATACCGACCTTAAGGTCAATTTTAAAGTGCACTATTTGGCTTTAAGAGAGAAGATTTGAAGCAATTATTAAGAAAAGTATGGAAAACTGCAAAAAAAGCTTAAGAATTGCATAAATAAAGAGAGTAAGGAGCAGTTGAAAGATTCAATTATCACATTATTAACGACTTACAAAAGATTGATGTATTTCGAATTTTTGCTGATTTTTCAATTTTAGTCATATCGTAAATACTTATTTATCTGGAAGTTGTAAGAAATCTGATTTTGTATATTCTGACCAAGCATCAATTTTTGTGGAGGCTTATTCTGATATAAACAAAGCTGTATCCTTGATTATGACTGAATTTAAGATAGGTTCTAAAGTTGTAAAAAACGTGAATTTTATTTACGTTTTTAAACGGTAAAAACATAAGGGGTGAAAGACACATTGCTAATTCTATCCTCAATTTTTGAAAAAAATACAATTCTTTGAACGAATTAAGTAAATAATTGTTTACCTTTACAGAATGAAATGTTCTAAATTTTTTCAAATTCTTAAAAAGGATGGATGGTATGTCGTGAGTCAAAAAGGCTCACATATGAAAATGAAACATCCTTCCAAGTCGGGAATAATAATATTTCCAAACCACGGAAGTAGTGAATTAGGTAAGGGACTTGAGATGAAATTGAGAAAAGATGCTCAACTAAAAAAGTAGATTATGAAAACGTACAAATTTATCATTGAGAGAACCACAACCGGTTATTCGGCATATTGTGAATCAAATCCAATTTATACAAGTGGTCGAACAATTTTGGAACTTCAGAATAATGCTTTTGAGGCTACAAGTTTATTCGTAGATGAATCTAAAAGAGAGATAAAAAGGGAAGATATTGAGTTTGAAATTGATTTTAAACAGTTTTTCGAGTATTATAAGGTGATTAATGCTAAACATTTAGCGAGTAGAATTGGAATGAACGAAACACTTTTGTCACAATATGTAAATGGGATAAAGAGACCATCTAAAAAGCAAATACATAGGATAGTTGAAGGCTTAAATGGTATCGGTAAGGAATTGATGGAATTGTCACTTGTATAAAAAAGGAGTACGATTACTAACACTAGATATAACATCATAGCCGCCTTACGTCAGGCTACGCTGCATATCATTATCCGTTATTATTTAAATAAATTTTGCAATAAAAAGAATTAATGAAACCAATTTCAGTAAAATGACTTTTTTGAAATACATACTTTTAGTTTATGCACTATTTGGCTTTTTGGTAGCAGGTGGTCTGTTATTCAACAGAGCTAATAAGGCAAATATATTTTTAGCAATTTACACTTTATTATTCTCTTTGGGACAATTGGAGTTTTTGTATAATAGTACAAGATTGTCATATTTATATCCCCAATTTGATTTTGTAGGCTTGGCATATTGGATGCTATTAGGACCTTTTATATGGTTTTATATCAAATACTTCATCAAGCAAGAAAAGTTTAAATGGAGATTGGAGATTTTTCATTTTATTCCTGCAATTATCTATTTGGCATTTTCTCTATATATGGTTTTCAATTATTCGGGAACTGAAAGGATGAATTTCGCGTGGGAAAATTTTAATAGTATAATAATGCCTATAAATTATGGAATAGCCATCCATATATCCTCATATGGCATACTACTCTTATTTTTTATTTTGAAGCATTCCAAAGAATGGACAATTGAAAAGAGAATTTATGTCAATACAATAGTATTAATTTACCTCATCACAGTAGTAGTCGAATCCTACCTTACTGTTTATGCCGAAACTTACAATTGGTTTTTGTATTATTTTTTGATAACGTCATCAATTGTTTTTGTGATTGCATATTTTCTGTTTTTCAAAGCTGATATACTGCGGCAAATATCCAAAAAGTATTATAGCTCCGGGTTGAGCAAGAACGATATGCTCAGAATATCAAAGAAAATAATAGATTTTTCCTCCAAGACAGAAAATATTACGAAACCAAACCTAAATCTCCAAACTCTATCTGATTCTATCTACGAGAAAAAGCATCATGTTTCTCAAACAATATCCGAAAAAATGAATACAACATTCAAGGATATTATCAATAAAAAACGTATTGAATACTCACAACAACTACTTTCTATGGGAGAAAATGCCAATACAAAATTGTTTGCAATTGCCCTTGATTCAGGATTCAAAAACAAGACGACATTTCATAGAGCATTTGTCAAATATACCGGTGAGACACCAAATGAATTTAGAAAAAAAGAATGTCGTTTAATTAAATGACACGGTTTATTTTTCAATATTCAGTCATTTCAATGCAGATATTTGCAGTTTTGTAGGTGTATTTTAAAAAATATTAAAAACCATTATTATGAAAAACTCATTCTTATATATGTTATTTTCGCTTGTGTTTGTTTTAAGCTTCTCTTGTAAATCAATAATGCCAGACAATAATGATGACTCTATTGTTACAAAACCAAACTTTACGGATACTTTAAGAGTTGATTCATGTGACCTGAATTTCAATTACACTCATCAAAAAGGATGTGACGGAAAGGAATACCCCGATCCTATGACCTCACAATATATCCTTCCATTTCCGGAAGGGACGGTAGTTAAGACTGGATTAACTAATTGTTCGAGTTCATACCATGGAGCAGGGTATCCCGACAGATATGCTTTTGACTTCAACAAACCGGTTGGAACTAAGTATTATGCATCCAGAGGAGGTAAAGTGGTTCTTGTTATTGATGATCAACCAAGTGATGGTGGAGGCGAAAAATACGGAAATTGGGTGATTGTAGATCATGGAGATATGACATATGGGATATACTTACACTCCCCTAGATATGGTATATCTGTAGCTGAAGGAGATATAGTAAAACAAGGAGATTTATTGGGTAAAGTTGGTAGATCCGGACTCGCAGGATATCCTCATTTACACTTTATTGTTGTCCAAAATGGATATGAATGGCCATACGATCCTATCCCTATCACATTCAGAAATGCATCTCCGGCAGATGTTATATTAAAATCAAATACAGAATATAAGGTATGTAAGCGCTAATTAAAATCTTTTATTTCTTACTCCTTACTTTTTCCCATTCCCAGGCGGTATGCATTATATCGTCAATTTTGCGTTTGGGGTTCCAATTGAGTAGTTTTTTTGCCTTGGAATAGTCGGCATATATTGCAGCGATATCTCCGGGGCGTCTTTCTGCGATAGAATAATTGAGTTTCTCACCTGTTACCTTTTCGAATGCATTGATAGCTTCCAATACGGTTACGCCTTGTCCAATACCCAAATTGATATAATCATATTTTGGAGCATCAGGATTATTGATAAGATATTGTAGTGATTTTGTATGTGCATCTGCCAAATCCATAACGTGAATATAGTCACGAATAGCACTGCCATCTCTGGTGTCATAGTCATCACCAAATACCATCATCGACTCACGTTTTCCTATAGCCGTCTCGGTAATTATAGGCACTAAATTGAGAGGAGGCAGAGCCGGGCTTTCACCCATCTTTGCTGATTCGTGAGCTCCTGCAGGATTGAAATACCTAAGCATTACGGCTTTCACCCCGGTATTTTGTAGTACATCCTTTGCTATCATCTCACTCACTTGTTTTGTTCTGCCGTAAGGAGATTCCGCCTCTTGAATAGGAGTGTTTTCGTCAACAGGAAGTTTTTCCGGACTGCCATAAACAGTACAAGATGATGAAAAAACAAAATATTTCACATCGTATTTGACGATATTATCCAAGATATTGATTAGGCTGTTGATATTATTATCGAAGTACAAAACGGGTTTCTCTACTGATTCCCCAACAGCTTTTAACGCTGCAAAATGGATTATCCCTTCGATATCAGGATTCTCTTTAAATATATTTTCGGTAGCCTCTTTATCCCTAAGATCGACCTTATAATTTTTAATTTTTTTGCCGGTGATAGCCTCTATTCCCTGTAATGCAGAACCATCGGAATTGATATAGCTATCAACTGATATTACGTCAAAACCATTTTCGATTAGGTCAACAATGGTATGACTTCCGATATATCCTGTTCCTCCTGTTATAAGTATTTTCATTATTATTCTTCTTCATTAAGACATAAAAAATTTTCTACTATTTTCTCTGCTTCCCTAAATGTCTCAGGCAGAAAATCATTGATCAGCACCTTATCGAATGTATCCCTGTACTCCATTTCCTTTTTCACTCTGGCTATTCTTTTTTTGAAACTTATCTGAGATTCCGTACCTCTTTTTTTCAATCTCTGTTCCAAAACTTCAAATGACGGTGGTGCGATGAATACTGCCAAACAATTATCACCATAAAAATCTTTGATATTTCTGGCTCCTTTCACATCAATATCAAAAACGACCACCTTACCTTTTTTCCACAATCTTTCAATCTCGCTTTTCAATGTTCCGTAAAATTGATCTTTATATACTTCCTCCCATTCTACAAATTCTCCGGCTTCAATTTTCTTTTTAAAATCTTCTTTTGATAGGAAATAGTAGTCTTTTCCCCCTCTTTCATTGGCTCTTTTTTCTCTTGTTGTAGCAGAGACAGAAAAGCCTAAAATATCAGGATATTCTTCCAATAGATGTTGCACGACTGTAGTCTTTCCTGCACCGGATGGAGCGGTAAAAAGCATTGTTTTCATCTGTTTTTTCTTGTTTTTCCTTCGTCTCATTTCATCGGAATTTTACAGGACATTTGCTAATTGTTCTTTGATTTTCTCCAAATTATCTTTCATATTGACCACGAGCTTTTGCAAGGGAGAGTATTGAGCTTTTGCTCCCATAGTATTTATCTCTCTACCTAATTCTTGAGCAACAAAATTCAATTTTTTACCTTTTTCAAACTTTGTCTCATCATTGATTATCTCCAAGAAATAATCACAATGCTGCTTCAATCTTTGTTGTTCTTCATTGATATCAAGCTTTTCCAGATAGTACAATACTTCCTGTTCAAACCTGTTCTTATCAACTTTGTTTCTATCCTCAATTTCTGCTATAGACTTTAAAAGTCTATCTTTGATAATCCTTTTCCTTTCGATATCGTGTTCGATAATCAAGGGTAAAGAATCTTTAATTCGAGTTACATTTTCAACAATATCTTTTTTGATTGACTCACCTTCTTGCTTTCTATACTGCATTAACTTATCGGCAGCTTCTTCCAAAGTTGTTACTGTCATTCTCCACTCTTCTTCTCTCAATTCGTATTCAGTTTCCTTAAAAATATTTGGAATTCTTACTATCGAAGGGAAGAAGTCTCTATTAGCTTCATTCAACTCATCCGCTAGTTTATTTAGCTTTTTATGATATTCTTTAAATAGATTTTCATTTACGCTTAGATTGTTACCATTTGACATATTATTACTAATATTTACATCAAATTTACCACGTGTAAGTTTATTGTGGATAAAATTACGTATCCACATCTCTTTTTCTGAATAACCTGCGGGATATTTTAGTCTGATATCAGTAGTTTTCCCATTTAAAGAACGAATTTCAACAGTTACTTTTCCTTTATCGGTCTCATTGGAAGATTTACCGAATCCCGTCATTGAACATATCATATCTTACTATTTTCTGCAAATGTAATACTATTTCCTATTTCCCACAAAATTCACTATCCTTTTGATTTCCTTTCTGCAATCTATGTGGTATTTAATCATTACATGCTCTAAGCATTAAAAAAGAAATATTCCTCTCTGAGGTTCTCTGTTTTAATCTCTGCGTTCGAAATAGCTAATGTCACTATATATAACAAATTTCAAATTTTCAAGTATTTTGTTAAACAAAGATACTCCGGGAAGACACTATGTGATACAAAGTTTATTCTCTGTGTAATAGCTAATGTCGCAATCGCAATATTTTTATTTGCAGGATATGAAGGAAAAAAGAATAAAAATCATTCTAAAATCATTGATAAAAAAATAGTATCATAATACCTGTAATTATCTACGACTTATCAATTATATTAGATGGACTTATTCTATCCTAAAAAATATATTTTTTAAAATATTTTAACATTTTCACAACATTCTTACTCCAGTTAGTGTTAATTAACTATATTTGCATAGTGATAGCTAACTAACAAAAAATTTTAAGCATTAAAAAAATATATATAATATGAAAAAATACACTAGATTTATCCCGGCAACAATCCTATTTCTGTTTGCATCCTTGACTTTTTTCTTGAGCAGTTCAGTTATTTTTGACTTATTTGGTATAAGAGAAAAAGAAGGAAACTATGTATTGTTTGTAGTAATTGCAAACTTTATAAGTAGTCTCATATATTTTACCGCAGTCTATGGATTTTTGAAAAGAGAGAAATGGACATTTAAGATATTAATTATATCTGTATTAATAATTGTTGCTGCATTTATAGGACTACAATTTCATATCGATGCAGGCGGTCTTTACGAAGCAAAAACAGTAAAAGCTTTAATGTTTCGTGGTTCAGTGACAGCCTTATTTTCAATAGTTGCGTATTACACAATAAATAAAGTAAAAATTAAATAGAAAATTATGTTGAAAAAGTTAAAAATAATCTTAGTGCTTATAGTGTTTCAGTTTGCTTTTGTTTATGCTCAAAATGCTGATGATATTATTGGGACTTATCATTTACCTAATAAATTAGATGTGGAAATTTTTAAAGTGGATGGGAATTATCACGGAAAAATCATTGCATTGAATGGTTTTAGGGATGGTCAAAAAGTTGACTTTAAGAATAAAGACAAATCAAAAAGGAATGATTCATTAGTTGGTAAGGTCATAATAACAAATCTTGAGTTTGATAGTAAAAAGAAAAAATGGGTCAATGGTAAAATGTATGGTCCGGGAAAGGGAGTTGATTTTAACCTTAAAGTAAATGAAGTAAAGGAGGAAGAAATCGAAGTAGTCGGTTCAAAATACTTTTTTTGGAAAACTATGAATTGGCAAAAAATCTAATTTTAAATATATATTAAAAAGAATAATCAATCTAAAAACAATTAAAATGAACTTATTAAAAAACAAAATCACAATTGCTTTACTATTGTTCCTTGGAGCAATAGTCCAAGAGGCTCAAGCCCAAGAGATATGGTCTCTTGACAAATGTATAGAAACTGCTTCTGTTAACAATAAAAAACTAAAGCTGGAGAAAAACAATATCGAAATTGGTAAAGAAAGAAAAAGTCAGGTGAAATCAAATCGTTTGCCTAAAATTAAAATCGAAACCGACTACAAATACTTTATTGAATTGCCTTATCAATTGATGCCGATGTCTGTTTTCGGTGGTCCGGAAGGACAATTCAAGGAAGCTCAGTTTGGTGTTCCGCACAATATTAATGCCAATTTACAATTTGCATTACCTCTGTACAATCCACAGATTAAAAGCAATGTAGAAATGGCAAAAATAGGAATTGAAATTGCAGAATTGAAGTATCAAAAATCTGAAGAACAACTATACTTTGATATATCCAATTTGTATTACAATGCACAAATATTGCTTAGTCAATTGGATTTTGTAGAGAATAATCTTGAGAATATAGGAAAACTCAAAAATAATCTACAACTATTAAAAGACCATCAATTGGCTATGGCTACCGACGTGGATAAAGTGTCTCTTCAAATGCTTCAACTCAATACAAAAAAGGATCTAATCCAAAGCAAATACGAGCAAGTATTGAATGCCATGAAAGTGATGATGGGTATATCAATGGATAAAGACATTAGTGTTGAGACCAATATTGCTTATAAAAAAATATCCAATTATACAACACGACCAACATTGGATGTAAAATTGGTGGAAACCAAAGATAAATTGCTAAAAAGCCAATTAACTACACTTAAGAAATCACAATTACCCACTGTGATGCTCTATGGTTCTTACGGAGCAATTGGATATGGATACGATAAATCCCCAAATGAATTTCTTAACTTCTATTCAATGGGATTTGCCGGTATAAAAGCTTCTTACAATCTATTTGATGGAAAAGCTACAAAAAGGAAAAAGAATATCAAAAAACGTGAGATAGCCAATAATGCATTGCAACTTGAATTGTTAAAAGATCAAAACGTTCTAAAAATAAAAAATGCAGAATTAAAAATAGCCATCGCTCGAAAATCAGTAGAAACAATACAGTCACAAATCGACTTCGCAAAATCTATTTACGATAAAACTGTACTTCAACAAAAACAAGGATTGGCTTCAACAAATGATGTACTACTTGCTGACAATACGGTTAGACAAGCTCAACAAGATTATATTTCAGCTATAGTTGAGTACTTAAAAGCAGATTTGGAATTGAAAAAATTATCAGGAAACATAAAATAATAACCATTTCAGAAATGGAATAGAATAAAAGAAAGCATTTACTTAATTAACAAATAAAACTAAATAAAAATGAAATACTTAATAAATATTTTGATACTAATAGCTCTTCTTGTTTTAATAGGATTAAAACTGAAAGAGAATAAGCAAATCGTAGAAGAAAGGGTGTTCAAATACGACAAAGAACAACCTATCAACGTACTAACATCTAAAGTTTCTAAAACTACAGCCGGAGAAGATCTTTTTATCACTGGTAATTTTATGTCCAATAGAGATGCGCGAATAAATTCAGAATTACAAGGAAAAATAAAGGCAATTTATGTGGATATGGGTAGCTATGTAAAAAGAGGACAAAAATTGGTAAAGATTGACGATGAATTGTTGAAATTGCAACTTAAAGCTTTAGATGTGAAAATAGAAGGATTAAAAGTAGATATCAATAGATTTAAGGTTTTGACTCAAGCTGACGCCATACAAGGCATTAAACTTGAAAAAGCAGAATTAGGACTTAAATCAGCATTAGCCCAAAGAAAAACAATACTTGAAAAAATTAAAAAGACGGTCGTATATGCACCATTTTCCGGTATAATAACCGGCAAAATGACTGAAGTAGGATCATTTGCTGCTCCTCAAATGCCACTATTGCAACTAACGGATATTTACAAGTTAAAATTTACAGTTAATGTCCCCGAAGATGATTTGGAACTGTTTAAACTTAAGACGGTTCATACGGTACTTGCTGATGCATTTCCAAATTTGGAATTGAAAGCAAAGACAATAATGATAGGAGCAAAAGGTAATATGGGAAATAGCTATCCAGTGCAGTTTGAGGTGAAAAACACAAAGGATTTAAAGATAAAATCAGGAATGTTCGGTAAAATAAAACTTGTGGAAAAATCTGATGAACCAAGAATTGTAATACCTGCTTCAGCAATTGTAGGCTCAAATGTACAACCAAAAGTGTATGTTGCAGAAAATGGAAAAGCAATAATGAAGGATGTTATTATCTCAAAAAGAATCGGAGATAAAGTAATAATAGAAGGTGGACTCAACGATGGTGATGTCATTGTCACAAGTGGATTTATCAATCTATTTGACGGAGCAAACATTACATTCAAATAATTGATGGTTGATATGTTTCAGCCCGTATTCCTCGTGCCAAGCGACTGAATCCTTTTGGCATTAGACAATAAATAAAACAAATAAAATGAATTTAACAGAAATATCAATAAAGAGACCCTCGCTGATAATAGTACTTTTTAGTATTTTTATCCTGATGGGATATATAGGTTACAAAAACCTAAGTTACGAATTATTACCAGACTTTAATCAACCGGTGGTGGTAATAAAAACAATTTATCCGGGTGCAGAACCTCAGGAAGTAGAGACATCTGTTTCAAGAAAAATAGAAGATGCTTTGTCCAATCTGGAAGGTGTTGATTATTTAGTTACAAAATCATTGCCAAATGCTTCTGTAATTATTGCAAATCTAAAATATGGAACTAGTGTTGATATAACAATGCAAGATGCCCAAAGGTACATTGACAATATAAGAAATGATTTACCTGATGCCATATTTAGTCCTGTGATGAGTAAGGTTTCGCCAAATGATTTGCCGATTATGTCAATAAGCGCAACAAGCGATTTGCCAGCTACTGAATTTTATCAAAAAATGACCGATGATTATCTTCCGCAAATCCAACAGCTCAAAGGTGTGGCTGAAATCACGGTATTAGGAGGAGAAGAAAGGGAAATTCAAGTAAAAATAGACCAGGAAAAATTAAAGTTTTATAGAGTTTCTCTATTGCAGGTTGTTGAAGCAATCAATCGATCAGGCTTGGACTTGCCTGCCGGTGAAGTTCAGTCTTATACTAATCGTAGCTCTGTAAGACTTACGGGAAAATTTCACGATATCAAGGATATTGAAGACGTAATGGTCGCTATGCCAACTCCGGGAAGTCCAGTATATGTAAAAGATGTAGCAACAGTAGTAAATGGTGTAAAAGATATCGCATCATTGAGTAGATTCAATGGTAAAGCAGGGCTTGGGCTTATTCTTAAAAAGCAAGGCGATGCTAATGCTGTTGACGTTTCAGAATTGGTAAGAGAAAGATTGAAGTTGATAGAAGAACAAAATAAAGACAAAAACATACAATTTATCATAGCAGATGATACTACTGAAAATACAATTGCTGCGGTTGAATCTGTAGTTGATGACCTGATTTTAGCTGTTTTATTAGTATCCTTGGTGATGCTTTTGTTCTTGAGAAGTTTTAGGAATTCGATTATAGTATTAATCGCTATACCTACATCATTGGTCACGGCATTTGCTGTAATGTGGCTTTTGGGATATACGCTTAACTTAATGACACTACTTGCAATGTCGTTAATCATCGGAATACTGGTGGATGATGCCACGGTGGTTTTGGAGAATATACAGCGGCATCTGGATATGGGTAAAGAAAAAAGAGTTGCTGCTATGGATGGACGTATGGAGATTGGATTTTCTGCATTATCCATTACTTTGGTTGACGTAGTTGTATTTTTGCCAATCCTGTTTTTGCAGGTATTTGTTGCAGATATGTTAAAGGAATTTTCAGTCGTTGTAATCACTTCTACGCTTACAAGTTTGCTTGTCGGATTCACGCTTACTCCTTGGTTAGCATCGAGAATTGGTAAAGCTGATGATTTAAAACCTACAAATTTCTTTAATAGATTTCTGATTTGGTTTGAACACCAATTGGATAATTTTATCAATTTTTACACACGACAACTAGAATGGGTATTGAACCATAAATTAATTTTCACAGGTTTGCTATTACTATCTATTGTTGGTACTGTGGCTATGATGAAACAAAATATTGTAGGGATGGAGCTTATTTCAACAGGAGATCAAGGAAAATTTAGTTTGTTTTTGGAGTATGATAAATCAACACCGCTACGAGAGAACAATATCACTTCTACCAAAATCGAAAGTTTTTTGTTGCAACAAGATGAGGTAGAGACCGTATTTAGTAATATAGGTGGTCCAAGTACAAGTATTGGTAGTCTGGGTGTAGGTTCACCCAATAAAACTGAATTTACTGTTCAACTTAAACCAAAAGAAGAGAGAGGAAACATACCAACAGAGAGATTTATGATAGAGATACGTGAAGCATTGAGAAAGCAATTTCCCGGAATAAATTTCTCGATGACTGCACTTGGATTAGTTCCGAGAACATCACCAATTGAGATTACTTTGAGTGGTAGCAATCCGGATGAAGTGATGAAATCAGCTAAACATCTTAAATCAGTAATTCAAGATATCCCTGGTTCTGACAATGTACAATTATCAGTAGAAGAAGGAACCCCTGAATACAAAATAGTACCGGATAGAGATAAAATGCAAAGGCTGGGGTTGAATACTGCCTATGTTGGGATGAATGTCAGAACCGCCTTTACAGGAAATGATGATGCTACACTTACCGAAGATGGAATAGAATATCCTGTAAGAGTTTGGCTTGATGATTTTGACAGAAAAAATTATGAGGATGTCAAGAATTTAACCATAATTAATCCTAAGGGAATGGCGATACAGGTATCTCAATTTGCAGATATAGTTCAAGGCAAATCACCTTCGCTTTTGGAAAGAAAGGATAGACAACCATCTGTAACGCTCACTGCCGATGCACTTGGAAGACCATCAGGTACAGTTGCAGGTGATGTTGTAAGTTATTTGGAGCAAAATCCCTTGCCGGAAGGAATTGAAATGGCTTGGGGTAGTGATATCAAAAAGCAAAATGACAGTTTTGGAGCAATGGGTAATGTATTGCTTATATCATTTATACTGATATATTTGATAATGGTAGCATTATATGATAGTTTTATTTACCCATTTGTGGTATTGTTTTCAATTCCTGCAGCTATTATCGGAGCTTTATTAGCTTTGAATCTTTCATTGACCAATTTGAGTTTGTTCGCACTATTGGGTTTGATTATGCTTATGGGACTGGTGGTAAAAAATGCGATTCTGATTGTTGATTTCACCAATCAGCTCAAGGAACAAGGGAAACATTATAAAGAAGCATTGATTATTGCCGGCAAAGAGAGGATGAGACCTATCTTGATGACAACAATAGCAATGGTTATCGGAATGCTACCAATAGCATTGGCAAAAGGAACTGCAAGCGAATGGAAAAACGGATTGGCTTGGGTAATAATAGGAGGCTTATTGTCCTCTTTGATTATCACAGTATATCTAGTGCCAATGGTATATGCAATAGTAGATTCTATCAAAGAAAGA
Source organism: Saprospiraceae bacterium (assembly GCA_027011385.1). Classification (GTDB taxonomy): domain Bacteria; phylum Bacteroidota; class Bacteroidia; order Chitinophagales; family Saprospiraceae; genus JADJGA01. Next base: position 25,018 of record JALVAD010000260.1, read on the forward strand.
TTTAGTAAAGTTGAAAGTTAGCGTTAGTTAAGATTTCAGGGTGAGCCTACTTAAGTGTAGGTTTGCCTTGATTTATTCAAGGCAACTTAAGTTTTTTGAAACTCAGTATTAGTTAACATTAACTATGAAATTAAAAACAAAACTAATGGAATGGGAAAAAATTAAAAAGAGTACTTATAAACTTTTGGATCCTATAATAGTAATGGTTCAGAAGACCGGTGTGACACCAAATGGTATTACAACTATTGGCTTTATAATTACTATACTTTCTTCTGCTATTCTTGTTTACGGTGCTGAAAAGGGAACTAGAGGAGATTCAAGTTATATTTTATGGTTTGGGATTGTTTTATTGACAGCAGGAATTTTCGATATGCTTGACGGTCAACTTGCTCGAAAAACAGGAAAAATGACTAAATTTGGAGCTCTTTACGATTCTGTAATCGATAGATATAGTGAGATGTTTATGTTTTTTGGGATTGCTTATTATTTGGTATCCTACGACTATTTTCTAAGTAGTATTTTTACATTCATTGCAATGATTGGATCGATAATGGTAAGTTATACAAGAGCAAGAGCAGAAGGATTGGGTGTAGAATGCAAAGTAGGACTTATGCAAAGACCTGAGCGAATATTGACTATTGGTATCAGTGCAATTATTTATGGAATCATCACAAAAAATATAGGTGAATTTAAAATGGAGGTAGATTGGTTGCCATTTCCTTTATTTGAAAACATTTCGCTATTCACTATTCCTATTTTTTTTCTGGCAATATTATCAAATTTAACTGCAATTCAAAGACTAAACCATTGTAGAAATAAAATGTAAAAATAAAATTCAAAAAACAAAAATAAATTATTATGAATAAAAAACAAAATATTAGAAGTCCCAAAGGAAAATTGGGAATCTTAACACCGGGGATGGGAGCCGTAGCTACAACCTTTTTTGCTGGAGTTATTGCAGCTAATAAAGGAATTGGCAAACCTATTGGATCTTTTACACAAATGGGAAAAATAAGGTTAGGTAAAAGAACAGAAAAAAGAAATGTAAATATTGGTGACTTTGTGCCATTAGCCAATATGAATTCACTAGTATTTGGAGGATGGGATATTTTCCATGACTCCGCTTATGAGTCTGCGTTAAATGCTGGAGTTCTTGAAAAAGATTTATTAAATGATATAAAAGAAGAACTTTCCAACATCAAACCTATGTCAGCTGTTTTTAATAAAAAATATGTTAAAAATATAGATGGAGAGAATGTAAAAAAAGAGAAAACAAAAATGGATGAGGCCAAAGCATTGATGGCTGATATCGAAACATTTAAAAGTCAAAACAATTGTGATAGATTGGTAATGGTATGGTGTGCATCTACTGAAGTTTATACAAATATTTCAGACATCCATCTTTCTATTGACAAATTTGAAAAAGCTTTGGAAGAAAACCATCCGGACATAGCTCCAAGTATGATTTATGCATATGCAGCAATTAAAAGTGGAGTTCCATTTGCAAATGGGGCACCGAACTTAACAGTTGATATCCCGGCTATTATAGAGCTCTCAAAAGAAATGAAAGTTCCTATTTCAGGGAAAGATTTCAAAACGGGGCAAACTTTAATGAAGACTATTTTAGGTCCCGGATTTAAAACACGTTTATTGGGAATAGAAGGATGGTTCTCAACTAATATCCTTGGAAATAGAGATGGAGAAGTTCTAGATGATCCGGATTCATTCAAAACGAAAGAGGTTTCAAAACTAAGTGTTTTAGATAGTGTGTTGGAACCAAATGAATATCCTGAATTATACAAAGATATGTATCACAAAGTTCGTATCAATTATTATCCTCCCAAAGGTGATGATAAAGAGAGTTGGGACAATATAGATATATTTGGATGGCTTGGTTATAAGATGCAAATAAAGGTAAATTTCCTCTGTAAAGATTCAATCTTAGCTGCCCCTGTAGTTTTAGATCTGGCAATTTTTATGGATTTAGCACATAGAGCTGAGATGAATGGTATTCAAGAATGGTTGTCATTTTACTATAAATCTCCTCAGACTAAACCTGGCTTAGAACCTATACATGATATTTTCTTACAGAAGATAAAGTTAGAAAATACACTTAGATATCTAATGGGGGAGACCTTAATTAATTATTTGGGATTAGACTATTATCAAGAAGATTAATAAAGTTAGTTTTAGTTGTTTTAGTGCTCTGGAGGCAAAGCATTTTACCGATCAGAGCACTTTTTTAAAAATTATTGTGTGATATCCAAATTAAAATTCATAGGTGAGTTTTTAAAGTTTAATATAGTTTCATTAATAGCAACTTCAGTAGATTTTATTGTATTTGTAGTTCTAACAAATGGAATGAATTTATATTATTTGTCAGCGACAGTGATAGGAGCTATTTGTGGAGGAATAACGGCTTTTGCCCTAAATAGAAATTGGGTATTTGCTAGACAAGAAGGAATAATCAACTCTCAGATATTACACTTTTTTTTAGTATGGCTGGGAAGTATTGTCTTAAATGCTTTAGGAATATACTTATTGGTCGAATTTATAATAATTGATGAAGTTTTATCAAAAATAATAACATCAATAATAGTTGGTATTTTATTTAATTTTACAATGAACAAATATTATGTCTTCAAATAAAAAAAGGATTATAAAAAGAAAGATTTTGATAACCGGGGCTAGTGGTTTTATAGGGAGCTTCACAGTTGAGGAGGCTTTGAAAAATGGATTTGATGTTTATGCCGGTATAAGAAAATCAAGTGATTTAAGTTATCTGAAAGATGAAAGAATAAATCTCTTTGAAATAGATTTGAGTGATAAGGAAAAATTGAAAAGAGATATTATAGCAGTAGGAGGTTTTGACTTTGTTATTCATATTGCTGGAATTACAAAAACTTGTAAAAAGGGAAACTTCGATTATGTAAACTACAAATTATCAAAAAATCTAATTGATGCGTTGATTGAATCTAAACTCATACCCTTAAAATATATACAAATCAGTAGTTTAGCCGCTTACGGTCCAGGAAATCCTACACAACTCATACCTATTCAAGATTCAGATACTCCAAACCCCATTTCAGATTATGGTAAAAGCAAACTGAAACTTGAAAACTATTTAAAATCTTTAGAAGACTTTCCATATTTAATCTTTCGGCCAACCGGAGTGTATGGTCCTAGAGATAAAGATTTCTATGTGATGTATAAAAGTATAAATAAAAGTATAGAGACTTATATAGGTACTAAAAATCAATATTTGACATTTTTATATGTAAAGGACTTAGTATACCTTCTCATAGATGTACTTAATTCAGATTTCATTCAAAAATCTTATTTTGCCACGGATTTGGAATCATACACAGCCAAAGAACTAAATAAAACAATAAAGAAAGCTCTAAATAAAAAAACTGTAAGTATTGTTTTTCCTAAGTTTTTCGTTAAAATATTGGCATGGATGAGTGAAAAGTCGTCTTGCTTATTTTTCGGAAAAAATGCCACTCTTAATATTGATAAATATCGTGAGATATCCCAAAAAAATTGGCTTTGCGATAGTTCTGATTTAGTAACTGATTTTGATTTTAAACCAAAATATAATCT
>JALVAD010000261.1 GCA_027011385.1 Saprospiraceae bacterium
TAACAATATGTTAAGTATTATGGATACAAATAATGAATTTATAGACATAAAGTTTATAGGTAGTTTTCCCTCTATCGAGAAAATGCCAAAAAATATAAAGCCTGAATATGCATTTATAGGCAGGTCGAATGTAGGTAAGTCATCTTTGATAAATTACCTTAGTAATCGTAAAGCAATTGCAAAAATATCAAAAAAACCGGGGAAAACGCAAATGATTAATTTGTTTGACATAAGGGAAAAATGGTCTATGGTTGATCTTCCAGGATACGGTTATGCTACGATTACCAAGAAGAAACGAATTGCATGGAAGAAAATGATTTATAATTACCTAGAGAAAAGAGAAAATTTAATGTGTTGTTTTGTTCTATTAGACAGTAGGATACCTCTACAAGATATCGATTTGCAATTTCTGATGTGGCTAGGCGAAAAATCTGTTCCTTTTTCAATTGTATTTACTAAAATTGATGCGGTTCGTAAGGGAAAGAGGGAAGAAAATATAAATGCAATTAAATCTGAACTTTTAAAGAAATGGAGTTCACTTCCGCCTGATTTTGCAGTGTCATCAGTTAAAAAAATAGGTAGAGAAGAGTTATTAAGGTATATTGGGGATTTAAACAATTCTATTAAGTAAAGGAGGATAAAATATGACATATACTAATGAAATATATCCACATTTAATAGAAAATATCCAAGATTGGCCTTTATACAAGTTCTATAGAAATAGTGCAAAATACAAAAAAGAGGTAGTTCAAATCGTATTTGATAATATAGTTGATCGATTTGGAAATGAACTGAAAGATGAAATTCTTAAATGTACGTATTTGGAATTGAAGAGAATTAAGCTCAATCCATGGAAAGTAGATCCTCCTGATGAAAAAAAGTTTTGGAATGACATAAGGCAGATTATTCTAAAGAGTGATAAGTGTGAAGAAGAATCTGTTTGTCATTTTCATTTGAAAAGGATTATAACTAGATATGTGGAAGAAATATTTGGGGATTTTAAAATCAGTACCTACAAGTTTGCTAGAGTTTTTTTGACATATATGTTTAATAGATTATTTAATGGTCTTTTTATTGGAAGTATGGTTAACTTTTCAAAAAGGAAAAGTCTAAAAGATAGAATACAATTGGCGGGTTATGTGGATGAAACCAGAGAATTGTTTAGTAAAGGTAATGTGATATTTTTACCTACTCACCAAAGTAATTTGGATTCTGTAATGATTGGCTATGCTATTGATTACAAACTTGGCTTACCTGCTTTTTCATATGGAGCCGGTCTAAATTTATATAATTATGAATTAGCAGCTTTTTATATGTCCAGACTAGGTGCTTATAAAGTTGATAGGAGGAAAAAGAATTCAATTTACTTTAATTCTTTGATGGCTTTTTCAATGTTTAGTATAAAAAAAGACGTAAATAGTATTTTTTTTCCTGGAGGGACAAGATCAAGATCGGGAGAGATTGAAGTGAATTTAAAAACCGGTTTGATGGGATCATTGGTGGAAGCGCAATATGATAAAATCGAGAATGGTAATGGTAAATTATTTATTGTTCCGGTGATATTAAATTATCATTCTGTACTTGAAGCAAAACCCTTGATTTATTCATATTTGAGAAGAATAGGAAATAAAAAATATATGGCTAGATCTAAACATATGATTCAAAGGTCTAAATCCATTAATTTATTTAAATCTGTATACAATATTTTTACAAAAAAATCTGAATTTGTATTGTCTTTGGGAAAACCAATGGATGTATTTGGCAATAACCTTAAACTTAACGGAGATAGTTTGGATTCAACCGGAAAAGTATTAAATATAGAGGATTATTTTAAGCGAGAAGGAGAATTGGTTAAAGACACACAAAGAGATATTGTTTACACAAAATTTTTAGCTAAAAAAATTGCGAAAAGTTATTTGAATTACAATGTAGTATTAAGTAGTCATATTGTTGCATTTGGATTTTATCAGAGTCTTTTGGAAAAATTGGAAATTGAAGATGTTTTTGATTTGATGAAATACAATGAGAAGGAGGAAAAGATAGATTGGAGCGTTTTAACAAAAAAAATATTTGGTTTAGTATCAGTGCTTAGAGAGATGGAGAGCAATGAAGAGATTATACTATCAAAAGAGTTTGAGCAAGATGTTGATCAACTGACTAAAATGGGAATAAAAAAACTTGGCGTGTATCATCGCGAGAATGTTTTGCGAATACTGAAAGATGATTTTGTTATGACTGATAATTTTGGTCTTTTGTATTACTATGCAAATAGGCTATCATTTTTAAAAAATAGATTAGATTGAATTATATAGTATTAGATTTGGAAGCTACATGTTGGTTGGGTAAACCACCAAATGGAATAAATGAGATTATAGAGATAGGGGCTGTTAAAATCAATGATTATGGTGATGTTTTAGGTTTTTTCTCTAAGCTGATAAAACCAAGTGTAAATCCCAAACTTTCAGGATTTTGTAAAAAATTAACTGGTATTAAACAAGAACAATTGAATGTTGCTGACGGTTTTGTCAAAGTAATAGATGAGTTTAAGGAGTTTATTGGTGGTGAAGAAGAAGAGTTTGCCCTATTTAGTTGGGGGGATAATGATAGATCTTATTTAGAAAGCAATTGTAAATTGCATAATATAGATTACCATTGGCTTGAGAGTTTTCATGATATGCACAAGATTTATTTGAAGTTTAAGGGGGCACAAACTAAATCAGGCTTGAAGCATATAGTAGAATCAGAGGGGTTTGAATTTGAGGGAGTCCAGCATAGTGCTTATGTTGATGCTTATAATTTGGGTAAGATTTTTATAAAATATTTGGATGAATGGATTTAGCTAATTAAGGTTAAATATTGAATAAAATGGAAAGTTATTTTAAAAAGTTTAGAAGCAATATTGTAGGAATAAATAAAGAGTTTAAATCTCCATTTGGAACTAAAAGAGTTATCTATTCTGACTGGATTGCGAGCGGAAGGTTATATCACCCAATCGAGGCAAAACTTTTGGAAATAGGGGAATTATTGGGTAATACTCATACTGAGACTACTGTGACAGGCAAGACGATGACGCAACTGTACAATCTAGCTAAAAAGAATATTAAAAGGCATGTGAATGCATCCCCAGATGATGTCTTAATTGCTTCCGGAGCTGGAATGACAGGTGTAGTCAATAAGTTCCAAAGGATTTTAGGTCTTAAGGTCCATGAAAAATTTAAACATAAAATATCTTTTGAGGAAAATGAACGACCAATTGTTTTTATCACACATATGGAACATCATTCCAATCAAACATCTTGGCTAGAGACTATATGTGATGTAGAGTTGATAAATCCTGATAAGAAGGGAAATGTAGATTTGGAACATTTCAAAGAGCTGCTGAAAAAGTATAAAAACCGACCTGTTAAGATAGCATCAATTACTCATTGCTCAAATGTGACAGGAATACAGGTTCCGGTTCACCAAATAGCAAAGATGATACATAAATCCGGAGGTTATTGCTTTGTCGATTACGCATGTTCAGCCCCATACACAGATATTGATATGCATCCTGAAGATGAAGAGGAACGTTTGGATGCTATATATTTTTCACCCCATAAATTTTTAGGAGGTCCCGGCTCTTCTGGAGTATTGGTTTTCCATTCTTCCTTATATAGCAATAAAGTACCTGATAATCCCGGCGGCGGAACAGTAGATTGGACCAATCCTTGGGGCGATCATAAATATCATGATGATATTGAATTGAAAGAGGATGGGGGAACTCCACCTTTTTTACAAACCATCAAGGCTGCCTTGGCAATAAATTTGAAAGAGGAGATGGGGGTTGAAAATATTATGAAGAGAGAAGAGGAATTGATAGAAAGGGTATGGAATAGATTTTTGAAAATCAAAAATCTTCATTTATTAGCTGAAAATAGCAAAGATAGATTGGGAGTTTTTTCATTTTATATAGATGGCTTACATTATAATTTAGGGGTGAAATTATTGAACGATAGATTTGGAATTCAGACCAGAGGAGGGTGCTCTTGTGCCGGAACATATGGTCATTATCTTCTGAATATAGATGAAAAAAAATCGCATGAGATAACAGAAAAAATAAATCAAGGAAAAATATCTTTCCGACCGGGTTGGATAAGGATGTCAATTCATCCAACATTGTCAAATGATGAAGTGGATACTATTATGAGCGCTATTGAAGATTTAGCCCAAAACTTTGAAGAGTGGAGTAAAGATTATACTTATGATGAAGAAACCAATGAGTTTTTTCATAAAAAATGCGAAGAAATAAATAGTGATTTGTTGTTGGAATGGTTCGACAATTAAATGTAAATTGAAAATATGAAATTTCATACAATAGAAACAGGCAATTTTAAGCTGGATGGTGGAGCAATGTTTGGAGTAGTGCCCAAAACCATGTGGAATAAACTTAATCCGGCGGATGAGAATAATATGTGTACATGGGCATTGAGATGCTTATTGGTGGAACATGAAGACAGAGTTATTCTTGTAGATACAGGAATGGGAAATAAACAAAGCGAAAAGTTTAAATCGCATTTTCATCCTCATGGAGATATGGATTTATATTCTTCCTTAGCCTCCAAAGGTTTTGCTCCGGAGGATATAACTGATGTTATTTTGACACATTTTCATTTTGATCATGTCGGTGGGGCAGTTGTGTATGACAAAGACAATAATCTGATTCCGGCATTTCCCAATGCAAAGTATTGGTCAAATAGAAAGCATTTTGATTGGGCAATGCACCCAAATATGAGAGAAAAAGCTAGTTTTCTCAAGGAAAATTTTGTTCCTCTCAAGGATAATGCTGTGCTTAATCTTGTCGAAGGAGACAAAGAATACAAAATGATGGATAGAATTAATTTCAGGTTTTATTACGGTCATACAGAAGCAATGTTGATACCTGAATTTGAGATGGACAATGGGCAAAAATTAATTTATATGGCGGATTTGATGCCTTCTACAGCACATGTGAGATTGCCTTATGTGATGTCTTATGATATTAGACCTTTGGATACATTAGCAGAGAGAAAAAGCTTTTATGAGCGAGCAATTTCGGAAGAGAGTTACCTCTTTTTGGAGCATGATCCATTCAATGAAGTATTCACTATCGCTAAGGATGAAAGTGGACGATATGGTATAGGGGAGACGCTATCATTGAATAATGTATTATAAATATAAACTATTCCGGTTTTAGAGTCAGTGTTTCTTTAGAGTTTCGTATGTTAGAATCTTGCATAATCATCTTACGATATTTCCCTGTTGTGAATAGTATTGCTTGGTCATCATAGTGTCTGCTCATCACATTTCCTGATTGTCCTGTCGGTATGACATTTACTGCATTTTTTACATCAGCAAAATCGATGTTTATTCTCAAAGCCGGTCCGGCTGTTACATGATTTATTTTCTCATTTGTGATATAATAATCCATTTTATTAAGGCAACCGTTTCCGCTTGGCATTGCAAAAGAGCCTACGTCAAATATTCTATTTAAGGGCTTCTTTTTACTAAAGGGATGATGAAATGTAAGTTCATGAGCATTTGACCATTTCCATTTTTTAGGATGATTACCCCATTCTTGGGCTAATTTGTCAATCGTTTCAATAAAAGATTTTCTAAAGACCATTTGCCTTGATTCCTTGATGGTTTTTGTATCCAAATTATCCCACCATGGAGAGTCTTTGTCTGTATACAATCTCTCAATGCTTTGTTTTAATAAGTATGTTTTTGAAAATGCGTTAAACATATCTTCTGGCAGTTCATCCAGCATTGTATTTTTATTGATATAATACTTCAATTTTGAAAAAATCACAGCTGCGCTTTGATCTTTGTCATAACTACCATGCCAAGCTTTCAGAATATCATAGCTTTTTTTATAAATTGTTTTATCTTGTAATTTGTTGTAATCTTTTAAATTTTCACAAATCAATTTGGTCAAAATACTATCCCTAATTGACTCGTGGTTTAGTTGAAGCTTTTGCATATCCGTGATATCCCACATTTTTTTTTCATTTAGCTTCTTGTTTATAATCTTGATTCTATTTGTAGGAAGATAGTGTCCGGGATAGTGCTTCGCTCCAGAAAGTACCGGATCGTTATTTGCAGTTGCTACAAAATGGTTTGGAGGATTTATTAAATGTGGATTTGCAGAAAACGGATAAAAGCTATCGATTTCAAATTTACCATTATAACCGTTTAATAAAGTGAAAGGATTGATATCCTTATTATATACCGGAAGTTTTCCACAAGCCCAATAAGCGATATTGTCTTTATTATCTCCATACATTACATTTAGACCCAAAATATCAATTTTTGCTAATTGTGCTTCAAATTCCTCCATGCTTTTTGTTCTTGACATATTATAAGTACAAGAAAGTATATCTGTTTCAAATTTTTGTAAAGTCCACCAAAGGGAGATGTTTTGATCGAAATATTTTGTTATTTTATCGTCATATCCGTTTAGTATAGGACCATGTGGAGTTTTCCAGATCTCGAAGTCAATATCTTTATCTCCTTTTACCTTTATAGTCTCCTTTTTGATTTTTAAATCAACCCATTCATTATTATGCATTACTTTCTTGGTAGAACTATCCACTTTTTCCATGTAATAATTCGCATTGTCAAATGGGAATATCGTTAGCCCCCAAGCATAATCCATATTATGCCCTATAATAGGGAAAGGCATGCCTGGCAAGTAGAAACCATAAAAATTATATCCAGGGTAAGTAATTTCAGCTTCATACCAGACTGAGGGTTGTGCATAAGCAAAATGTGTATCATTAGCAAACAACACTTTTCCCGATTTCGATTTTTCCTTGCCAATTACCCAAGCATTGCTACCTTCCCACAAACCAAGATTGTATTTGTCCAATATATCTAGAAATTCTTTATTATATCCAATTTGAATTTTGATTAGATTAGTATCAATTTTAGTGTTCATTACATTTTTAGATGGTTTTTCACCAAAATATATATCGTTTAAATATTTTGCTCCAAATTTCTTGTAGATATAAGCACTAAATGATTCTTGATGAACAGGCATAGTGAAACCTAGTGCTATGAAATTTAATATTGTATAAGTATCTACAGGTTTTAAATTATCCTTTGGAATTCCTAATATTTTGTATTCCACTGGAAGGTTAGCCGTATTTAGATAAGAATTGAATCCCTTTAGGTAAGCGTTGAAACTTTTTTGGTATTGTTCATTATTAGAAGACATATATTTTTTTGCAGATTTCTCAGCAGCTTCTCTAAGACCATGTATCCTCATATATTTGTCTGTTTTAACAAGGTCTTTACCTAGAATTTCAGCTAATTTGCCTGAAGCTAACCTCTTGAGCAATTCTGTTTGGAATAAGCGGTCATTGGCATATACATAACCTAAAGCAAAATAAGCATCTTCTTCATTTTGAGCATAAATATGTGGTATTCCATACTTGTCATAATGAATTTTTACTTCATTTTTGATACTCTTTAATGTTTTTTCTCCTGAATAACATGGTTTAGTGCTATTCAAATAAAAATAAACCGCAATGCTACCAAGTATAATTATAGCGATGAATGCTATGAGGATTCCTTTAACTATTTTCATTGTTTTATATTTCTTATTAACAATAATACTGCTCGTAAAAAATTATGCAATTTTTTGTTTTTGTCTAAATTGCTATAAAAATAAGTGATTTTCAAGATAAAAACAAGAATATCGCTTAGAAATGAATAAAGCGAACTATATTTGGAAATAGATATAAATTTAGTACCACCCTCTAACCACTAGTGTCAAGTCAAGTGTGTTATTTCGGGTTGATGTTTATGGATGTCACCATGAGGTCAAAGTCCCGATGAACAGCAGGATGAATCAAGGTAAAGTGTATACTGAGTTAATCTCGATGTCCAGCGGGATTAACTTTTTAGCGAATTCAATTTACACGAAATAGAAAATCATCATTCAACTCGAAAAAACTAAATGCGCCCTAAACACTAAATAGTATCAGTTAATTAACATTTTTCCTTATATTTGCGGGAAGTAAAAATTAAATGCATATGTCAATACTACTAAAAAATTCTACGTATATAGATTGGAAAACACTTAAGTTTTCAGACTGTGATATTTTACTTGAAGAGGGGGTAGGTGGGAAAATTGTTTTCCTTGATAATACCAATGATATAAAAGTTGAAAAAACCATAGACTGCAAGGGTAAATTTGTAACTAAGTCATTTGCTTTGGGACATCATCATATTTATTCAGCTTTATCAAGAGGTATGCCTGCTCCGGCAAAAAGCCCATCAAATTTTTATGAGATATTGAAATATATTTGGTGGAATCTTGATAAGGCATTGGATAAGGAAATGATTGAAGCCAGTGCGTTGTCAATCGCAATTGCTTGTGCGAAATCCGGTTCGACTTTTGTCATTGATCACCACGCTTCTCCCAATTTTATTGACGGCTCATTGGATATAATAGCCAAAGCTTTTGATAAAGTCGGAGTGGATCACCTTTTGTGTTACGAGATTACGGATAGAGATGGATTGGATAAAGCTCAACAAGGATTGGCAGAAACAGAAAATTATTTAAAAAAGAATCAGGGATTGATTGGATTACACGCTTCATTTACCGTAGGAGATGATACGATGACAAAAGCGGTTGATTTGATGAATAAATATAATTCAGGAATTCATATTCACGTGGCTGAAGATTTATATGACCAGCAAGATTCTATTGAGAAATATCAAAAACGAGTAGTAGAGAGATTGAATGATTTTAGTATCTTGGATTCATCGAAAACTATTCTGGGACACTGTCTTCATATCGATGACAATGAGAGAAAATTAATAGCAGATTCCAAGGCTTTTGTTGTTCAAAACACTGAAAGTAATTTGAATAATAATGTTGGATACTTCAATTCCAGAGGTCTTGGTGATAATATTATTTTAGGCACTGACGGGATGCATAGTGATATGATTCGAAGTGCACAAAATGCATTTTTTGTCGGGCAAGGATTTGATAAAATAGATTTTCCATCAGCATATAAAAGATTTGTAAATGTGCACAATTACGCTGAGATTAATGGTTTTGAAGGAGATGGTGAGAATAATTTAGTAGTTCTGGACTACGACTCGCCCACTGAGATGAATAAGAATAATTTCTTAGGGCATTTTATCTATGGGCTTAGCTCCAAACATATCCAACACGTGATTTCCAATGGTAAATTGATTGTGGAAAACAGGAAAATAACAACTGTTGATGAAGAAGAAATTCTTGGTTTTTCCAAGGATCAAGCAAAACGACTGTGGGAGAAATTGTGATAGAAATCATAGAATTGCTTTTGATAAAAAAACATAAACTATGGAAATAAGCCCTCAAATATTACAGTGGATTGGATATACAGCATCTGGTATAATTGCTTTGTCTATGGCATTAAGCTCGATTATTAAGTTTAGATGGGTGAATTTATTAGGAGCTTTTATGTTTTCTATTTACGGGTATTTGATAGGAGCTTTTCCTGTCATGCTCTTAAAT
>JALVAD010000262.1 GCA_027011385.1 Saprospiraceae bacterium
TATTAATATTTCTTAGATTTGTGCTTTTATAATTTTTTAAGTGGATTATCTTAATTATAATAATATACATATGAAAATAGCATTTATAACTGGGGCAACAAGTGGAATCGGTAAAGCTACAGCCGAAAGATTTGCAAGCGAAGGTATTCGATTAATACTATGTGGCAGAAGAAATGATAGATTGCTAAAGATTAAAAAAGAATTAAGTGATAAAACTGATGTCCACATATTGAATTGCGATGTCAGAGACAAGGAAAAAGTTTTTGCTTCAATCAATAATTTGCCTAATGAATTTTCCAAAATAGATATATTGGTAAATAATGCAGGAAATGCTCATGGCCTAGATTCTATAGAAGAGGGGAGTATAGATGATTGGGAAGCTATGATTGATATCAATGTTAAGGGATTATTATACGTTTCTAAGGCGATTATCCCTAGGATGATTGCTAATAAATCAGGTCACATTATCAATATTGGTTCTACTGCGGGAAAGGAAGTTTATCCCAATGGCAATGTATATTGCGCGTCAAAACACGCTGTAGATGCATTGAATAAAGGAATGAGAATTGACCTCAATAAATATGGGATAAGAGTTGGTGCAGTAAATCCGGGAATGGTTGAAACAGAATTTAGTTTGGTAAGATTCAAGGGGGATGAAGATAAGGCAAATTCTGTTTATCAAGGTTTTGATGCATTGAAACCCGAAGATATAGCAGATATTATCTATTTTGTAGTGTCTAGACCATATCACGTTAATATAGCTGATTTGATAGTGATGCCTACAGCACAAGCCACGAGTACTATTGTTAAAAAGAAATAAATAAAAAAAATCTATAACATCATTTAACATTTGTACCTTTGTTAAAACAATACAAAAATCTAGCTTATGGACGAGTATATAAAAGTTGATATAAAGGATGGATATGCAGTAGTGGAGTTTTATCATCCGGCTCATAATTCACTCCATTCTGGAATGCTGAAACAGCTGAAAGAGGAGATAGAAGGACTTGAGAAAGAGACGGGAGTAAAATGTATCTTGCTAAAAAGCGGAGGTGATAGAACCTTTTGTGCAGGTGCCAATTTTGATGAAATGAAAACTATTAAAAATATTGAAGATGGCAGAAAATTTTTCTCCGGATTTGCAGGAGTGATTATGGCGATGAGAAATAGTTCCAAATTGATTGTAGGTCGTGTCCAAGGTAAATCTGTAGGGGGTGGAGTAGGGCTTGTAGCCGCTTGTGATATCGCTTTTGGTACTAAGTACGCTTCGATTAGGCTTAGTGAATTATCCTTAGGCATTGGTCCGTTTGTAATTGCTCCGGTTGTAGAAAGAAAAATAGGTTTGTCCGCATTTTCAGAAATGACTCTTCATCCTAAAGAATGGATGGGAGCTGATTTGGCTAAGGTGAAAGGACTGTTTTCAAATGTATTTGATACAACAGAAGAACTAGATCAGTATATTGAGAGTTATTTAACAGAATTGAGCTCTTATAACAAAGAAGCCATTGCTGAAAACAAAAAAATGCTTTGGCATGATACAGATGATTTTGAAAGTATAATGGCTCAAAGAGCTGAAGTAAGTGGAGCACTAGTGCTTGATTTGGATTTATAGGAGCTCCTTTGAAGAGGTATAAGTTATCCCAATTGATGGACTTAATCCCAGGGTAATATTATATGATGTACCAAAATTTATTTTTATATTGGACGTGGCAGCATACATCGCTCCCATACCGTAATCTGCATATCCGTTTAGGTCATTTTTAAAGCCAAGATATATAGCAAAAACAGAAATCGGCCTGTATGCAATAGCTGATTTTACAAAGAAACCGTAATTGATGTGTTTTTCCACTTCACCAAATAGTTTTATGTTTTCTGAAATATTATATTCAGCACCAATTGAAACTATAGTCGGTATATCAGTATCGTCTGTGTATTTTATAGGAAAAGGATTGGAAACATGAAAGCCGAGGCTTAATTTATTTGAAAAGTCGTGTAGTATTCCTGCTTCAAAGCTAATAGCATTTTTATTGCCGTAATTCTCGATATTCAAATTGTACGCATTAATCTGAATTCCTATTCCGGTATTTGAATTTATCTTTCTGGCGTATGACAGCCCAAAAAGCATTTCGTTGAACTCTGAAATTCCAAATCTTTTAATGCACAATCCAAATGACCCTAAATTGCCGAATTTCTTAGCAATGGCAAAATTCATTGCGCTCAAATCTAATGCCAAAAAGCGATTTTCATAACTCAAATTTCCCTCAAGCCCGGATATAAAAGCCAATCCCGCCTGATTTGTATAAGCTGCATTGATATCCTTGAAAGTGGTAGAGATGGTTGACAAGGAATTGGATTTTGCTCCAAATGATTCAAGGGTCGAAAACTGTGCAAATACACTTTTCTGAATGACAAATGTAGCCATTAAAAACAGTAAATATTTGGGTAAATTCTTAATCATGAGATAAAAATACAAAAAAATATCAAATTTAGGTAGCACTTTTGAGTTTTAATGCATCGTTACCCGTAGTGTATGCAAGAAAATATTTCAAATTTGACGTATTTTCTTGCAAATACCATATAATTTTCAATATATAAAAGGACTATGAAATTCATTGTTTGATATATTAATAATTGTTGAAATATGTAAAAAATTAGGTGTTTTTAACAAATTAAAGCTTTTTTTTATATGTTTTTGTGCCAAATTGATGAAATGCACTATTCTA
>JALVAD010000263.1 GCA_027011385.1 Saprospiraceae bacterium
GATATATATACTTCTCAATCTCATACAAACACAAAGATAATAAAAATAAAATTATTCAAAAGTATTAGTACTTATAATAGATTTATTTCCATTTTATTGCATTTTTTGCTCCACTGTCCTCCCGTAGAAACCTTATGAGGTTTTGCGGCAGGGCAATGTGGCAATGAAAGTTAATAAATGAAAAACGCCTACTTTTACAAATAATTAAAAATAATTGTGTATTTTTGTAACGTATTCCTATGTAATATCATCTTTAACCAGTATAGTCGCTTTAATATGAAAGTTTAAAGCGGTTATTATTTATTGGTTTATTATTATAAAACAGTTTAATCATTTATATATGGCTTCAAGAAAATCCGCAAACAATGTTATATCACTAGCGATAATTGCTATTGTCCTTTTGCTCGGGACGTCCGGTTATTTATGGGTTCAGAATAATAATCTCAAGAATAAATTGGCTAAATACGATACTGAAATTAAAGTATTCACCCAAACTCAAGCAAAACTTGAGAAAGATTACAATCTAGCCATCGCTAGTTTAGACGAATTGAAAAGCGATAATTTAGAGCTCAATAAATTAATCGAAGAGCAAAAAGCTGAATTGACAGTGCAAAAGAACAAGATCAGTTCATTGATCTGGAAATCCAAAAAACTTAAGGAAGCAAAACTTGAAATAAGCAATCTTAAAAATCAAGCCCTGGCGTACATTCAACAGGTTCAAGACCTTAAAGAGCAGAATATCGTATTGACTGATGCAAATCAAAAACTTCAAAAAGATAAAAGCGAACTATATGATAAACTTAGTTTCAGCTCTTCTCGATTGGCACAAAAAGAAAGCGAGAATGACTCTTTACTCACTGTTAAACAAAAATTAGAAAAAGATAAAAACAATCTTTTATTTAAAACCAATAAAGCTTCTGTCATCCAAGTAAATAACTTAGAAGTTAAAGGATATAAATTAAAAAGCAGTGGAAAGTATACCAGAAGAAGAAAAGCTAAGAATATTGACTTGCTTAAAATATGTTTTAAAATGAATAAAAATGAAATTGCAGATATCGGAGAAGAGATATTTTTTGTAAGATTAATTGCTCCTGATGGCAATACTGTTTATGAAGAAAAAGCCGGTTCAGGCATACTCACAAAATCAGCTGACGGTACAAAAATGAAATATACAAAAAAATACAATGTTGATTATTCTGCAACGGAAGAAAATATATGCTTGATACTTAACAAAGATTTCCCTTTGGTAAGAGGTAGATACAAAGTGGAAGTTTACAATAAAGGCTATTTAGCAGGAGAAGACAGTTTCAAATTGAGATAAAGAATTATTTCAACCACTCTTTTAGTTCATAAGCATCTTTTATATTTAGACAATTTGCTTTCAAAAGCAATCCTTTTTGTGCCATCAATATACCATACTTGATATTATCAACTTCATGCATATTATGCGCATCGGGATTAATACTGATTTTGACCCCATAATCTTGAGCTTTTTGTAGCCACGTCCAATCGATATCAAGCCTGTGAGGATTAGCATTTAATTCTATAGCCACATCATTTTCATAACATGCTTTGAAAATATTATCATAATCCAATGGGTATCCCTCTCTGGCATTCAATATTCTGCCTGTCATATGTCCCAATATCTTGGTAAATGGATTGTTTATCGCAGCCAATAATCTATTGGTCGCTTTCTGCTTATCCATACGCAAAACAGAATGGACAGAAGCTATCACTAAATCAAATCGCTCCAAAATAGCATCATCATAATCCAAACTACCATCGATTAAAATATCACTTTCTATACCGGAAAAGATAGTAAATTCACCAATATTGTTATTCGCTTCTTCAATATCTTCAAGATAATAATCAATTTGGTCTACTCTTAGTCCGTTTGCATAAAAGGCAGATTTGGAATGGTCCGTCAAAACCATGTATTCGTATCCTTTTTTCTTAAAATGTTTAGCCAAACCCAAAACCGAATTTGCACCATCACTCCATTGAGAGTGATTGTGAATGACACCTTTTATATCATTTTGTTCAATATAATCCGATTCATTGAAATCAAATAATTCATTTTTTGTACTCAGAGAATCACGAAATACAGGAGGGATGAATGGGATAGAATTTGATTCAAAGATTTTTTCTTCACTTTCAAAGCCATTATACTCAAATAATTCAACAAAACTTTGCGCGCCTGTAGTAACAAATAGTTTTGAACCAAAATCAATTTCTTCAACTTTTAAAATATTCACTTTAATCCCATTATACCTAACTTCATCCTCTGTCATATCAAATATATCACCCAAACCTACAAGAATTGCTTCATCATCCCCGGTTGTTAGTATATCAATGCTTGATACAACAGGCATTTTTCTCCTTAATTCCCCTGTTAATTCAAAGCGATAGTCAACAAATCTCTTTTCCAATATCTCCAATAATTCTATTGCTATATTTTCTGCTTTATCTAAGAGTATAAATCCTTTAACAGAATTAAGAAAAGCTATTTGTTCAAGTATATTATCTTGAGTTTTCTTCCCAAATCCCCTTAGCAATGTCAGTCTATTTTCACTAATGGCATATTCCAGTTCGCCTAAAGACTCTACCCCCAACTCTTTCCATATTAGGCGTATTTTTTTTGGACCAATCCCCTTTATCCTCATCATTTCAACAACACCTGGAGGAGTTTTATCCAACAATTCTTCCAGATCATGAAATATGGAGTTGCTCTTTAGCTCTATTATTTTTTCTGCAATAGATTTACCGATTCCCGGAATTTTCATCAATTCCGCTTTATCCATTTCGATTAAGCTAACCGATATTTGTCTAATTGTATTGTAGGAATTTTGATATGAGCGTATTTTAAAACTATTTTCATCGTGCAGAACAAGCAGTTTAGCATAAAGATCAAAGATTTTTGCAATTTCCCTATTGGTCATCTGTATATATTTTGATTGCAAATGTACAACAATTATCTTTGCTTAAAATTATTTTAACTTTTTCTTTTTACCACTACCATCGTTAAAAATATTAGCTGTATCTACGTATACACCAAATAATTTTGCCTCGATACTGTAAAAAATATATTCGGTAAAATTATCTAAAACATAAATGATTTGAGTATATTTGTAAATCATTTTAATATAAAAAATATAATAATTATGAAAAAGTTTTCATTTTTGTTTGTGTTGGTATTGTTTGTTGCGTGTAACAATACTAATAGTTCCAATAATAATAGTGCACCGGCAAATGTCAATGGTGATGAGTACATTTTTGAAGATATTCCAGGAACTGTTGTGCAAAGGGTTAAAAAACTTGATGCAAAAAATAATGTTATTGAAGAGGGATTCGTGAAGGACGGACTTAAAACCGGAGAATGGGTGACATATAGTAAAGATAAAATTTACGTTTCCACAATTACACCATATTTAAATGGAAAATTGAATGGAACTTATTTTGAATTTGATAAAAGAGGGTATCTGGTATCTCAAGCCGGATTTAAAAATGATGAACTTGATGGTAGAGTTATAAAATATCTGTACGGAAAACCAACTGAAGTATCCGAATTTAAAAATGGAAAGCTAGATGGGACAAAGAGAGTTTACAGTCGAAGTGGACAAATCCAAGAAGAAGTCGAATATAAAAACGGTAAAGTCAATGGTTTTATGAGATACTATAATGACGAAGGACAAAAAATAATGGAATACGAGTATAAAAATGGCAAAAAAATCGGTGGAGGAGAAGTAAATAATAAAATCGATAATACTCCGAGATAATACTTATTAGGTGTATTTCATTTTTTCGCTTTTTCCTTTACTTTACCTCTGATTCCTTCAGAGGAATCAGTCAGCAGTGCGAAAAAAATGGAATGCGCCCTACTTATTAGTTGCATTCTTTATACTATTTATTTGCCTCTAAGATACTTTTAGTAAGTATTAGATAGAGTTGCTTGGCTGTAGCGTTATTATCCAGATAGCTCAAATGGGCGTTAATTGTATTAATGTCGTTTCTTACTGCCGGCCCTGTCTGAACGGCTTTTGGTTTTTGTCCATCAACGATCTTCATTGCAGTCTCTTTAATCAAAGGTTTGAGTAATTCAAAATCGACATTTCCTCTTTGGACAATATCATCAGACGTACTGTACATGAAATTAGTGAAATTATTGGCAAAAACCGCTGCTACATGTAAGATATTCCTTTTAGCATCATCAATGAAATGTACATTGTCCGAAATCTTTGATGCAAGTTCAAACAGTGTATTTTCATCAGAATAGCTATTTCCTGCAATTAATAAAGGAACTTCTTTAATATCCACATCTCTGCTTTTTTTAAAAGTCTGAAGCGGATAAAAAACGCCGAAATCATTGAAATATCTCCTAAAAACATCAGAGGATATCATACCGGAAGTATGCGCAACGAATGCATTATATCCTACTTTCTCACTTAGCTTTTTTGCTAAATCACCAATAACATTGTCATTAACTGAGAGAATAAATAAGTCGCTATCAACTGCTATTTCGCTAATTTTGTCAGTTGATTCTGCTCCTACCAAATCCCCTAAAAGTTTTGCATGAACAATATTCCGGCTGTAAATCGATTTTACATTTATTCCTGAATTTGCCAACGCTTTAGCTAAATGCGTTCCTACATTACCCGAACCTATAAATGAGACACTTTTTATTTTTAACATATTACTTTATTTACTACAACTCGTTAAATGAATAATACCTTGTGATAAAAATACAAAATTCTTCTATCTTTGCAATTTATAAAAAGAACTATTTTATGATTTACGACAATATTTTACAAACAATAGGAGATACTCCATTGGTAAAGATAAATAAAATCAATCCAAATTCCAAATCAAATATTTATGCTAAACTAGAAGGCATGAACCCTTCCGGCAGTATCAAAGATAGAATCGCACTGAAAATGATAGAGCAAGCAGAAGCTGAAGGCGCATTGAACAAAACCAAGACAATAATAGAACCAACATCGGGTAATACCGGTATAGGCATAGCGATGATAGGTGCTGTAAAAGGCTATAAAGTTGAGATTATAATGAGTAGCGCCGTTTCGATCGAAAGGAGAAAATTGATCGAAGGCTTTGGAGGCAAAGTAATACTTACTGATGCAGACAAAGGTACGGATGGAGCTATTGAAAAAGCAAAAGAATTGGTAAGTAAAAATCCGGATAAATACTTTTTCCCAGACCAATTTTCCAATAAATACAACAAACTCACGCATTACAAAACAACAGGTGAAGAAATCTGGAAACAAACAAACGGAAAAGTAGATTTCTTTGTTTCTGCTTTGGGCACCTCTGGTACAATGATGGGGATAGCTAAAACTCTAAAAGAATACAATCCAAAAGTAAAAATAGTTAGTGCACATCCCGTCAAAGGACATTATATCCAAGGAATAAAAAATATGGAAGAAGCTATTGTACCTGCTTTGTATAATCCGAATATAATTGACATCACTATCATGATTGAAACCGAAGAAGCTCTCAAAACATCAAGAAGAATCATGAAAGAAGAAGGAATTCCGGTCGGAATGAGCAGCGGTGCAGCTATGTATGCAGCGATTGAAATAGCCAAGGATAACGATGATGCAAACATAGTCGTGATTATGCCGGATAGAGTTGATAAATATCTGAGCACTTCTCTTTTTGAGTAACACAAAAAGCAAGTATTGTATGTCTAAAGAAGAGTTTCAGAAAACCATTAACGATTTTGCATCAAAATACATCCCTTTTATCTTTTTAGTTGATTTTGAAATGGAGCAATTTATTATTTCCGATCTTAAAAATGCTAAAAAGAATGGATTACTTTACGATATCAAAGGTAATTCCAATTTTGAATACTCAAATTCATCAAAAGAAAATAAAATAGTCGTTGCAAAAACAATAGATAAAAGGATATACCAAAAAGCTTTTGACTTCGTCCAAAAAAATATTGTTCACGGAAATTCTTATTTGCTTAACCTGACATTTCCTACTGAAATAAATACTGATAGCTCATTAAAATCGATATTCAATTCCAGCAAAGCTCCATACAAACTGCTGTATAAAGATGCTTTCACTCTTTTTTCTCCTGAATGCTTTATAAAGATAATAGACAATCAGATTTTTTCATATCCTATGAAAGGAACGATTGATGCGTCAATCCCAAATGCTAAAGAGGTTCTTTTAAATAATAAAAAGGAGCTCAATGAACATTTCACTATCGTAGATTTGATTCGCAACGACCTTTCTATAGTATCAAAGAACGTAACCGTAACAAAATTCAGATACATCGATGTAATCAAAGCAAAGGACAAACAACTTCTTCAAGCAAGTTCTGAAATCAGAGGTACTTTGGCTCAAGATTGGCGAAATAATCTGGGAGATATAATAATAAAACTGCTACCTGCCGGTTCAATAAGTGGTGCTCCAAAAAGAAAAACCGTAGAAATCATAAAACAAGCAGAAAGTCTAAAACGTGGATTTTATACTGGGATTTTTGGAATATTTGATGGAAAAAATCTGGATAGCGCTGTAAATATCAGGTTTATAGAAAAAATTAAAGATAGCTTTTTCTACAGAAGTGGAGGAGGTATTACAGCACAAAGCGATATGGATTTTGAGTATGAAGAATTAAAACAAAAAGTATATGTTCCCATTAGTTGAGACCATAAAGATATTGGATGGGACAGCTCACAATTTGGATTTACACCAATCGAGGATGGATAGTTCTTATAAAAAACTATTTGGCTCTAAAAATATTTTTATATTAAAAAAGATCATCGACATTCCTATTGGATACAAAAAAAATAAAGTTAAATTAAGATTTTTATACAATCAAAACTCGTTTAAAACTGAGTATTCATATTATTCTCCAAAATCTCTCACAACATTGCAATGCGTGTTTGATAACAATATTTCATATTCATTGAAATATACAGATAGAAATGAAATTAATAGCCTATTATTAAAAAAAGCTGATTGTGATGATATCCTAATAATAAAAAACGGATTCCTAACAGATTCTTCTTATACAAATATTGTTTTTTTTGATGGTAATAACTGGGTAACTCCTACTACACCGCTACTTTTTGGAACTGCTAGAGAAAAACTAATTCGAATGGGAAAAATCAAACCGGAATTCATAAAAATCGAGGACTTAAGCAAGTTTTCTCATTTCAAGCTGATAAATGCAATGCTTGATTTTGAAGAACAAGATAAAATTGACATAAATAGTATTTATATTTGAATAATATTACCAAATGAAAGAGATAGATTCACTACAAGATTTTAAAAAATGGGCAAAAGCTCCAAAATACGAGCCCGCTGCATTCCAAAGTTTAAATCTCAAGCATCACGAAAAAATAATACTTAATAATTCATTTAAAGGCTCTCTGTTTTTGGGTTGCAAAATGGGTAAAAAAGCTGCCGGTCACATAAGCAAAACCGGAGGAATGGTCATTTTGAATCAAAAAGATTTTTTATTCAAGACACATAGGGCATTTTTATATTCACCGGACGAACTTTTCAAGGGATTTAATATCAATAGCTCTAAAGGATATAAGCAAACTTATGATTACAAGGTCTATAAAGAATATGTCAAAACAGGTATGGACAACCCTAATTCTATTCTGGTAAGTCTAAACAGTAGGCTTCACGATCACAGCATTACCGATGCCTTGCAGGAAATGATTGAGGGGAGAAATGTGGTCGCTATAATGGGAGGACATTCGATGGAGAGACAAAGTCCATTTTATAAGAAAATAGCATTAATTTCAAGAACTCTTACAAGAAAAGGGTTTTTGATGGTAAGCGGAGGTGGTCCCGGAGCAATGGAAGCGACTCATCTGGGTACATATTTTGCTACCAAATCAAAAAAAGAACTAAATCAAGCTATTGACATATTGAAAATACGCCCCTTAAACGCCATCGCAGGAAAGGAATATGCTGATAGAGATTGGCTTCATAGAGCCTGGAAAGTAAAGACAAAATTCCCCTTGTCGAAAGATAAATTAAAAAAATCAATTAGTATCGGTATCCCAACTTATCTTTATGGTCATGAGCCCCCTACTCTATTTGCCACACATATCGCAAAGTATTTTGCAAATAGTGTCAGAGAGGACGGACTATTGACTATTGCAAAAAACGGAGTTATATTTGCTCCGGGAAGTGCTGGTACTATCCAAGAAATATTTCAGGATGCTACCCAAAACCACTATGCCCCATACAACGATAAGAAAAAAAATAAAAAACAAGTCTCACCAATGATTCTATTTGGTAAAAAAAGGTGGCAAGATGAAAAACCAGTTTGGAATTTGATAACAACAGTCGCAAAAGGTAATGTCTATGACGAACTTTTATATTTGACTGATGATGTAAAAACCATTGTAAAGACTATAGTAAATTACAACCCAAAAGACTATCTGTTTCCTAAATAGTGTCTTTATGAAAAAAGCTATTATGTTAAATAAATTTATCTTATTACTGACAACAATCTTAATAAGCAATTCAAATCCGGGATTTAGTCAGAACAAAGACTTATCGGTCTTGTCGGAAGACACAATATTATTCAGTCAAATCGAGACAGATTCACTGTATAACAGCAAACAGATCCTTTCGATAATAACAATAAATAAAAATTCTAAAAAGCACAAAATAGTTCTAGGATACAGTCCAATAGAATTAATAAAAACTTCCGAATTTGCTCTTCAAAACAAAGCATTAGCTGCGATAAACGGTGGTTTTTTTAATGTAGATAAAGGAGGTAGTGTGACGTATTTAGAAATTGAAGATACTGTTATAAGCAAAAACAGCTCGAAAAAAAACAAATGGGGAAAACCAAAAAACCTAATGAATGGCGCATTGATTTTGGACAAACAGAACTCGATTTTGATAGAGAAAGCAAAAAAAGAAGTCTTTTATGAAAATTCTAAAAATGAAAATGCGGTATTGATAACCGGACCTATTTTATTGCTTAAATCTAAGCCTGTAAAAATGCCAAATTTGAAGTTTGTCACAAAAAGACATCCTCGAACCTGCTTATGTACAACAGATAAATCCATCTTCCTAATCACTATTGATGGTAGGAGCAAAACAGCTCAAGGCATGAATCTTTATGAGCTTCAAAGATATTTAAAAGCACTAAATTGCATAGATGCGATAAATCTCGATGGAGGAGGCTCGACTACTATGTGGTTAAAAAACAAAGGAATCGTGAATAATCCAAGCGACAAAGCAGGAGAACGACCTGTAGCAAATGTCCTATTAGTTTTACCAAAAAACAGTCATTGAACATAAAAGAATTGACTAGATTTAACTTTTAACCATTCTTTAAAATGTGCATATTTTTTCAGGTAGGATCTTCACAGATATCTAAAATCCTCCTTTTTTTAATAAAATTGTGTTATATTCAAAATAGCGGAAAATCAAAACTCCAAAATAGGGCTAACGGTCAGGTTTGCTA